>JACDGI010000544.1 GCA_013821665.1 Anaerolineae bacterium | reverse complement strand
ATAAAATTCCAGCTAGAATGCGCATCATGGCCTCCTCATCTCAAACAGGGGTTATGTTCTTAATTAAACAGGCAGTCGCGCTGCACGGCAAGCGGCCCTTGGTCATGCAGCTTTCGCTAAATCCGCTACAATAGGAGCAACTGAGGAGATTGCGCTATGTCTAAACGCTTAGTTATTCCATCATTACTCCTGCTGATGCTATTGGCGGCTTTGACCTCGCTGGTTTCCGCCCAAACGGCGACACCAATCGTGATACCGACCATCACGCCGCTTGGTTTTGTGGTTACGGCTGGCCCAACGACCTTTTACGTCACTACTTTGACACCGATACCCACGCCGGGATGCGCCGCGCCGCTGCCCTTGGTCAAGGGACAAAGTGCTTATGTGAAGGGCGGGATGTACGTGCGGAACTCGCCGACTGAATCCAGTCCGTGGGTCAATTATTATCAGAAGGAAGTGGTGGTCGTCATCACTGATGGGCCGATATGCAGCGACCAGCGTTATAACTGGTGGAAGGTCAAAGGCCCCGGTAACGATGGCTGGGTGGCCGAAGGTACACCTGCCCAATACTTTATGCGTCCCGGCCCGCCACCTGCTGGCAGCTTTTGTAACGCCAGTGTTGATCTGACCGTTGGGCAGCAAACGCGTTTGCGCTTGGGTGTGAAAGTGCATCAAACTGCGAGCATTGATGGTTTGGTGCTGACCGTCGCGCCAATTGATTCGGTCGCGGCTGTTTTAGCTGGCCCGAACTGCTCTAATGGCTACAACTGGTGGCAAATCCGCGTGACAGTTTTGAATGTGGTTTATACCGGCTGGGTGGCAGATGGCGAAAGCGGTATCACCTTGCTCGAAGATCCGAATGCAGCGCCTACACCTTTCTGCGGCCCTGCCCGAAGTCTGCGCATCGGTATGACCGGCTACGTCCAATATATTGATGAAATCCCCAAGAATATGCGGGTGGCACCCAGTATCAAGTCGGAAATCGCCGCCACGCTGTTGGATGGTATCGGCTTCACCATTATTGATGGGCCGGTGTGTGCCGATGGTTACAACTGGTGGCGCATCCAAATTCTGTCGCGGCCAGATGTGACAGGTTGGTTCTCCGACCAGTGGATCGCGGGTGTCAAACCGGAGAAAGAACGACCACTCTAAGACAAGGCTATCGCTTAGTCGATTGAAAGCAAAGCAGGTTGTGAATGGCCCGGTTATATACACTGATCGTCTCGGCAATTGTCGGACTCGGTTTTGTCTTTGGTCTCCAGCCATTCACAGCCGCTCACGCAGCAGTCACGACCCGCTACCTTGCCTTCCAGATGTTTACAGGCGCTCCCGACACCAGCATCCCCATTGGCGGGTCGGGCAAGAATCCATTGTCATCACCTCCCGACAAAGACACGATGAGCCGCTTTGTCCAAGGGATGATCGCGAAGATTGGTAGCACCGGAAGTTCCGAAACAAAGCTGGCCTTTGTTATTGGGCCGCTGTCATTTGACCATACCGACGCACAACTGCGGCAGATGATTAAAGATGCCTTCGAAATCGCGCTGGAGCAAAACATCGCGGTGGGTTTTCATGTTGACGACTCGATGTTCTGGGCGCGCCGTTCGGATTTATGGGCTGATCCCGCCAATGTCGAGTGGTTGGATTGGGATGGCACGCCGAACACTGGCCGCAGACTCGATTGGAGCGCGGAACCAACAGCAATTTCCCCGCAGATGTGTTTGAACAGTCCGGCTATCCAAGCAGCGGTTCGACATGAGGCGAGCGATGTAATTGGCAGCGCCATCAGTGAGGGCATCGCAACCCTTGGGGCGCAGGGCAAATCGGAATTGTTTGCGGGCGTAATTGTGGGATGGGAAACTCAGATTGGACTTGATTTTAAAACCAGCCAGTATCTCGGTTACTGTGCCTTAACCAATCGTGGTTTTAGCCAGCAGCATCCACCGCCAGACCCTGACAGCGAACGGGTGCAAGTTGTACAAGACTTTATCGAACTGTGGGCAAGTGGCATGTCTCAAGCGGGCGTTCAACCGGATAAAATCTATTCGCATACCGCCGTGGTTTCCACACAAAGTTATGACAGTATGCCGGAACGTTCATCCGTCACTTACGCGCAGATCAACCATTTTGCGCCACCGTCCATCGCCTTTGGCAAGGATTACCATCCCGGTTTCAGCACCTATCCCCAAGCGGGGCTTATGCAACAGCTCTACGATGAACTTGAAAAATACGGCAATCCAACGTGGGCATCATCAGAAGGCGCGAATATAGACCCCGCTTCTCTAACGAGCGGTATCAGTATGGAAACCTATCTGGCCGGATTGTTTAATCATGGGGCTGCGCTGGTGAACATTTTCGGTTGGGGCATTGGTGATGAGGCCAGTGCAAATCCATTTCGCACGGCAGCCGAAGCACCCGATTCGCTCACGGCTTATCAGAAATTTTTGGGCGGCGAGGCGTTGGTTGAAGGGGATTCGGTCGTCACCGATTTACCCACCAGAATACATCAAATTCAGGCGAAACTGCCGACATGGATCGAGCAAAATCCGAGCCGACGTGCCGAGGTTGAACCGCTCGTCGTGCAACTCCAACAGGACATCGACGATAACAATTTCCAGCAAGCCAGTCAGACGGCTGACGACATTTTGGCAATCATCAATCCATAAAGAGTGCTAATCGTTATTACAGCCAATAAAAGCTAAAATGAGTGGATATAATGGCTAAGGCTTGAGAGAAAGTTTCAAAGATTTAGCTTGTAACTTGCCACTTGAGGCTTATAACTTCCCGATTTCCCAAATGACCACTTATCCCAACATTGGGTTATATATCCCAAGAATCAAGGACTCATGGACTTACCCTTTACCAACATCCGTCAGGTGCTGTCGCTTCACAATAAAGTCTCGCCGGAGAAAATCTTCCTCACGACCATCAGTGACACAGGTCGTGAAGAGTTGTCCTACGCCGAGTTCAGCGCTCGGTGTCACCAAACCGCCAATTTCTTGCAGGAGGATTTGGGCATCAAACCTGGGGAAACAGTTACCATCATCGACAATCGCCCCGGTGATTTCCCCGTCTTGCTCATGGGTTGTTGGCTGATTGGTGCGCTGGTTTCACGTTCAATAGATAATCGCACAAAGGTATGTTTGCTTCGTGATGACAATGCGGATATGTACAAGTTAATGGTTGAAACATTGGATTATGTGGGTGCGCAACTCGTTCAACTTGATGGCTCACATACGTCAAATTCCGATTTTTACACCTTAGTTCGTGGAATGCCCAATACTTTTTTCAACGAATATCCTGAACCAACCGTTGATACGCTAGCCTATCTTTCACAGAGCTATGACAAAGCCGAAGAAGAACAGGTAGTAAGTCAAGGTTTATTGCTCGATACAGCCGAACGCCTAACCAACGCACAGATGATTACTGGCAATCAACGCCTGCTTACATATATGGAATTAGGGAGTCGCACTTACACGAATCCGGTTACATTGAACACAATGGCCTTGTTTATAGCCGCGCTTCTTGTGGGAGGATCACTCATTATTGACCGTAGATTCTATCCCCATGCTCAACCTGAGATTTTTTGGCGGGAGGTCGCGGCTTCCCGATTACATATCGCTTGCATCAGTATCGAACATATCCCGAAGCTAATTAATTTTGCGCGTGAGCAGCAAGCGGCAGGGAAACCGATCTACGGTGAGGGTGTTTATCAGCAGGACATTCAACAACTACGCCACATCTACTGCCCCGATGCAAAAGGCCAAGAAAACCTCATCAAGCAGTTCACCGATATATTCCCATTTCCGGTGGTTACAAACAACGGATAGCTGCCGCTGTCTTGACTTTGGCTGGAGACTGACGACTAAAGACTGTATTTCTTGGTAGTGGTCAACTGGTAAGGGATGACGCGACTTCCAGATTCAGTACGTCACCGATTTGAGGTTTCTTGGGCCAAACCGATGAGAAGTCCTTCAGGGCCGCGGATATAGCAGAGTCGATACGAGTCCTCATACTGAACCACTTCACCGACGAGTTGTGCGCCGTATTTGAGGAGTCTAGCGAGCGTCTCGTCGACATCATCCACAGTGAACATGACGCGTAGGTATCCGAGAGCGTTCACCGGGGCGTTTCGATGATCGGCGACTACAGGCGGAGTGAGAAATCGCGAAATCTCGAGTCGGCTGTGTCCGTCAGGGGTGACCATCATGGCGATTTCGACGCGCTGTGTGCCTAGTCCGGTGACGCGCCCTGCCCATTCTCCTTCGACCGTCGCTCGCCCTTCAAGCGTCAGGCCAAGCTCGGTGAAAAAAGCGACAGCCTCATCGAGAGATTCGACCACGATGCCGACGTTATCCATCCTCTTAACGCTCGATTTTTCTGATTTCATTTAGTTGCTCCTATTTTAACAAGTCTTCTGCCGTCAATTCCGATTGGGCTATCATTTTGTCTGTCTGTAAACAGCTTTGTACGTCATAATTACTTGAATTTTGCTGCTGATTATGGCTCATCACTTACCTTGAGCCACCAGCGAATTTTCATATTTTTCTCCTAACATCGCTGATATTTCACTTGCCTTTTGTAGGTTAAAAAGTCTATCGACCTACAAAGTAAATGTCAAGAACATCTTTTCTATGCATAAATCAACAGCAGTTTATTGTCACCATCATGACAAACCGCTAAGCGAATTGTGACATTTGGCCTCAATCGGGATTGGCTCTAACACCAGCAGTGACATACCGTTGCGTCACGCTTAAACGGTGCGCTATAATCAACCTATCCACAAATTGCTGAAAAATGGTTTCTTGCCCCCCATTTTTTGAGACTAAGGAGTAATACTTTGACGTCGCTCGTACTGACTTTAACCGAGACGATGCGCTATAAAGGTGCGCTCGGTCAGTGGAGTTGGTTGCTTCACCGCCTTACAGGCTTGGGGGTCGTGCTTTTCTTGACACTCCATGTGATTGATACCTCATGGGCCGTGTTTTATCCCCAGTTGTATGTGGAAGCCATCGCCACCTACCAAACGCCACTTTTTACCATCGGCGAATTTGGCCTTGTCGCCTGCGTGGTCTACCACGCCTTAAACGGGCTGCGGATCGTTATCATTGATTACAAACCGGTGTGGTGGAAGTACCAACAGCGGGCTGCCATGTATGTTTTAGGCGGCACAGTAATCATTCTCGTTCCCGTTTTCTTCCTGATGTTCGGACACGTTCTGCGTTTCTATCAAGATCCCAATAGCAAGTTCCTCGGCTTCGTTGATGTCATTCGCGCTCAACTGCCTTTCGCGGCGGGTATCGCGGTGGCGGTCATAGCTGCTCTGCTGCTCTCTGCCGTCTTCGGATTGGTACGCGGCACGCCCAAAACAGCGACTGTCGCTGGCAGACACCCCATGCACAGCAGTGGCATCGAACGCTTCTGGTGGCGTTTCATGCGTGTGAGCGGTGTGCTGATTATCCCGTTGGTCTTCGGACATCTGGCGATGATGCACATTATTCAAGGTGTGTTTGATATTACCGCCGCCGGTCATAACGTCGTCGGCACAACCGTTGCCAATGCCTCCGGCACATCAGTCGAATTCGTGGCTGATCGCTGGAGCTATCTGGTCGCAGGTGTTGCGGTTTGGCGCGTTTACGACTTCGCCCTAATCGCGCTGG
This sequence comes from Anaerolineae bacterium, assembly GCA_013821665.1. Classification (GTDB taxonomy): domain Bacteria; phylum Chloroflexota; class Anaerolineae; order Aggregatilineales; family Phototrophicaceae; genus CFX2. Next base: position 82 of record JACDGI010000544.1, on the reverse strand, counting down.
TCGTCGTACACGGTTTCAACGGCTTGCGCTTTGTGCTGACCGATTACACATCCTTCAGCCCATTCTTGAAGCGTGCCTCCAT
>JACDGI010000543.1 GCA_013821665.1 Anaerolineae bacterium | reverse complement strand
CCTCACGGATATGATAAATTAAAAATTCAACCCATGAAGTTCATCAAGGCTGACGGCACGATCCTACCTTATTACCAGCAGTTGACCCAGTTGGTCGATGAGCAAATGTTTCAGGTCGATCCGGGGTACAGCGCCGAAGGTCTCACGCCAGCGGCTGCGACAACCATCTCTCAGCAGTTAATTGACTCTAGCCAAGCCGGTGACTATGCCGCAATCATGACCCAATTCCATGTGGACTATATCGACATATCATCACAGTGGGTTAATGACACGTTAGGCTATGCCCAGAGCAAAAACATCCCCCTGTGGAATGCCGATACTTGGTTGAAATTCACCGAAGAACGTCACGGCGCAACCTATACCAATCTGGCATGGAACAGCACAACCAAAACCTTATCCTTTAATCTGGTCGCGCCATCCGCACCCAGCATGACTTTATCCACCGTATTGCCGCTGACTTATGGTGCAAATAGCCTCAACACAGTGAAGGTCGATGGTGCAAACGCCACCTTCACCAATCAGACCATTAACGGAGCTAATGTCGCGTTCGTGACTGTTCCGGCGGGTAATCATACTTTCAGTGCGGTTTATGACGGCACAGGTGTTTTCCCCACCAATACACCAACGGCTACAGCAACCAACACGCCAACTCAAACACCGACCCAAACACCAACGGGTACATTGATCCCAACGGCAACTTTCACAGCAAGCCCGACACCCACCAGCACACCGGTATCGATCACTGCTTGCTTCACCGATGATGCCGCTGCGGACTTCAGCGCAGGCACGAACAGTGGAACCTTCGCCAGTGAAGCCAACGGCGGACAGCTTATCCTTAACCCGACGCTCGGAACACCTTTCACCGGCACAACTTTGCCCGCCGGTTGGGTTGACGGTGGTGCATGGCAAGCAGGCGGCGTAACCAGCGTTTCAGGTGGCAATCTCCTGACCAACCGTTCACGCGCTGGCTCAAGTGCGGCCTATACCGTTGGAACGAGTATGGAATTCGGCGCGACCTTCCAAGCGGCGGCATGGCAGCATGTCGGCTGGGCCGGTGACCTCGACTTTGCCTCAACCTATGCAATTTTTAGCACGTTCAACACCACCAATACGCTGTATGCCCGAATAAACAACGGTACCATTGCTGGCGACTTCCCCATCTCTGGCAATTACATCGGTACAGCGCATCGCTACCGCATCGACCACACGAACACCGGTTTCGTCTTCTACATTGATGGTGCGGTTGTTACCACACAGAATGTCGTCGTCAACGGTGCAATGCAAGTAATTGCCAGCGAAAACTCAGGTGTCGCCCTTCCAGTGGATTGGGTTCAAGTTTCACCCTTCGCATCGTCTGGAACCTTCACCTCACGCGTCTTCGATGCCGGTTCTAACAAGAACTGGGGGACGGTTGCTTGGATTGCTTCTGGATCAACGCTCAGCATCAGCGCCCGTAGTGGCAACACCGCTGTACCGGATGGCACATGGTCAGCTTTCACACCCATTGCCAACTCCGGTGCCAATGCGAACTTGAGCGGTCGTTACCTGCAATATCGCGCCGCCCTTTCGACTTCTGACACCACCCAAACACCGGTGTTGGACACGATTGGCTTCGCTTGTACAAATGCTCTACCCAATAACCAAGCGCCGGTCATCGCTCGTAATCTCGCGACGGTCACTGTCAACGAAGGTCAGACTGCCTCCAACACGGGTACAGCATCTGATCCGAATGGCGACGCGATCACTTTGACCGCATCGGTCGGAACTGTCACCTACAGCAATGGCACATGGTCATGGAGCTACGGCACGACCGATGGCCCTGCCCAATCGGCAACAGTGGTCATCACAGCCACCGACAGCAACAATGCGTCCACTTCGACGAGCTTCGCCTTGACGGTCAACGATGTAGCACCAACCGCTACCTTCGCCAACACCAGCGGCACGATCACTGCCGGACAAGCAGCCACACTGTTGTTCAGTGCGCAAGCCGATGTCAGCACCGTCGATACAACCAGCGGTTTCCTGTACTCATACGACTGCACCAACAGCGGCACTTTCCTGCTGACCGATAGTTCGTCGCCCACGTTCAACTGCCCGTACCCCAATGCTGGAACCTTCACAGCACGGGCACGCATTGCGGACAAAGACGGCGGTTCAACCATCTATACGGTACAAGTCGTCGTCCAACCGGCAGTGGTCGGCACACCCATCCCAACGGCGACTGCCATCCCGACCGCTACACCCATCCCGACGGCAACCAACACGCCTGTACCGGTGCCCGCCTGCTTCACGGATGACACCGCTGCCGACTTTGGCGCGGGTGCCACCAGTGGAACGTTCGTCAGCGAAGCCAGCGGTGGGCAACTCATGCTCAACCCGACACTCGGATCATCTTTCGCGGGCACAACCTTACCCGCAGAGTGGATTGATGCTGGCGCATGGCAAGTGGGTGGATCAAGTAGTGTCGCCGGTGGTAATCTGCTCGTCAACTTCTCACATGCCGCGACAAGCGCCTTGTATCCAGCAGGCACTGTACTTGAATATGGTGCGACCTTCCAAGCAGTACCTTGGCAGCATATCGGCTGGGCTGGTGATCTTGACTTGAGTTCCTATGCGATCTTTAGCACGGCCAGCACCAACAACAGCCTCTTCGCTCGCACAAATAACGGTTTCAATGCTATCGACACGCTGATCCCCGGCAACTGGATTGGTAGTGAACACCGCTACCGCATTGATCACACTGCCACCGGTTTCGATTTCTACATCGACGGTAATCTCGTTACCAGCCATAATAATGTAATCAGCGGCCCACTACTGGTGATCGGTAGCGAAAACTCCGGTGTCACGCTCCCGATTGATTGGGTTCAGCTTTCACCGTATGCCGCTTCAGGCACCTTCACTTCACGCGTCTTTGATGCTGGCAGTAACAAGGACTGGGGCATCGTCACATGGGCGGCGGCTAGCTCAAGCCTGAGCATCAGCGCCCGTAGTGGTAACACTGCCGCGCCGGATGGCACATGGACAGCTTTTATGCCAATCGCTAACTCAGGTGCCAGCGCCAACATCACAGGCCGGTACATCCAGTATCAAGCCACACTCTCGACTGCCAATCCGGCTCAGACTCCGGTACTGGATAGCATTGGCTTTGCTTGTGCCAATGTCAACCTGCCACCGACCATCGCTCCAGATCAGACTGGCGTTACCTTCAATGAAGGACAGACTGCCACCAACACGGGTACCGCCTCCGACCCCAATGGTGACGTGATCACCGTAACTGCATCAGTCGGAAACATCACCTACAGCAATGGCACATGGTCATGGAGCTATACCCCGACCGATGGCCCTGCCCAATCGACAACTGTGACCGTCACCGTGACCGATAGCCATAATGTCGCGACAGCCTCGACCTTCGCCTTGACTGTGAACAATGCAGCGCCAACAGCGACCTTTGCCAACACCAACGGCCCGGTCATTGTCGGACACGCATCGACAGTTGCCTTTAGCGCACAAACCGATCCTAGCAGTGTAGACACTGCGGCAGGTTTCACCTACAACTATGACTGCGCTAATACCAGCAGCTTCACGCAGCCGGATACTACTGCGGCCACCTTTGACTGCACCTACCCTGCTCCCGGAACCTACACGGCTCAAGCACGCATCACCGATAAGGATGGCGGCTCAACCATCTATACGGCTCAGGTTGTGGTTCTGGCTGTCCCAACCAGTACACCCACTGCAACGGCAACCTATACACCGAGCTTGACGCCGACCAATACAGCAACCAATACGCCTACCTTTACACCGTCTAAGACACCGACGAATATACCGACCCTTACCCCGACAAAGACATTAACGCCGACAAACACGCCGACTAAAACACCGACCCTAACACCCACGAACACGCCCACACAAACACCGACGAGTACGCCTATACCCGCTTGCTTTACCGATGCGAGTACCGCTGACTTCAGCTTGGGTACAATCGGCACGTCAACCTTTGTCACCGAAACCAATGGTGGCGAAGTCATCCTCAAGCCAACGCTTGGAACACCTTTCACCGGCACAACACTGCCGACGGGTTGGACGAATGGTGGTGCTTGGCAAACCGGCGGTACAACAACGGTTTCAGGCGGCAACCTGCTTGTGAAGCAATCACGCGCTGGAACCAGCGCAACATACGCTTCCGGAGCCAGTTTGGAATTCGGTGCGACCTTCCAAGCAGCAACCATGCAGCAGATTGGCTGGTCATCTAATCTTAACTTGAACTCCACCTATGCCTTGTTCAGCACAAACAACACGACGAACACGCTCTTTGCCCGACTGAGCAACGGCACCGCCTTCCAGATCCCCGGTAACTGGATCGGTACAGCGCATCGCTACCGTATCGTCCATAACTTCACCAGTTTCGCCTTCTACATTGATGGCAACCTCGTGACCACTCAGAACATAATAGCTTTTAGCGCCATGCAAGTGATCGCCAGTGATGCCTCAGGTGTCACACTGCCAGTCGATTGGGTTCAGATTTCGCCCTACAGCTCATCAGGAACTTACGTCTCGCGGGTCTTCGATGCAGGCGTGAACAAGAGTTGGGGTGCTGTGACGTGGACGACAGTAGGTTCAACAGCCGCCATCAGTGCCCGCAGCGGTAACGTCGCGACACCGAATGGCACATGGTCAGCTTATAAATCACTGGCTACTTCGGGTACGAACGCGAACTTAACCGGTCGTTATATCCAGTATCAAGTTGCGCTATCGACTTCCGATACCGCTCAATCACCGGCCTTGGATAACATCGCGTTTGCCTGTACAAATGGTGCTCAGGGGATACAAGCACAAATCGTCACAACGGTGCCACAGGCCACAGCCACAGCTATGCCGACGAACACACTGGTGCCATCCTTGACTCCGGTGCCGACCGACACATTGGTAATCGTCGTAACAGACGTACCCAGCAGCACGCCGGAGCCGACATTGACACCAGCCCCGACCGAGACAATCGTGCCAACCAACACGCTGGCTCCAACCGAAACATTGGCACCGACTCCAACAGTCGCCCCAACTAATACACTGGCACCCATCCCCACCGATGTGCCAACCAATATGCCGGAGCCGACACTGACGCTCGTACCGACGGATATTCCTCCAACAACGGAGGGATAACTAACAGCCAGTTTCGCTACTCCCTCTCACCTCTAGCACAAATGGAGTTGAGAGGGAACATAATAACCTTTTGAAATCCCCTCTCGATTACCGCTTGAGGGGATTTTGATTCAATTCTGTATTAACCTGAATTATGGATAACGTTTTGATGCGGTAAATGCAGCATTTACTGCACTTACTGCATAATTCCCGCCGACATGTCAGGCGGCTGCGAGGGAGCAATCCGCCGAAATGACATTTTATGTCGGCGGATCGCTCGGCTGCTGCCGCCAGTGCAGCGGATGGCTCGGCTAAATCCGCCGAAAGCACAAAAGCGAAGGCAAAAAACTTAACGCAATCCACAGGAGGCTTCGCACAGACCCCAAAAAAATACGGGAGGAGTACTAACCACAAAAAGATAAGAAAGGTAGCACCACACTAAGTGGTGGACGCTTTTTGAGGGAGAAATTTGGCGCATTCAATGGTAAAAATGAACATGTTTACCAAATTACTGAACGCGTTCATCAGATTCTTGAACATGTTCACTGACCACAACGGTTCAAGAAGGTCTATATTTAAGACCTTATTTCTATGATTTGTGGTGCGC
>JACDGI010000542.1:3980-5764 GCA_013821665.1 Anaerolineae bacterium | reverse complement strand
GGTGCGCGTGGCCCGGCGGGTTTCACGCGTGCCATTGTTGATATTGTTAGCAAGATGCTCGGCACAACCAGCCAGATCAATGGCAAGTTCGTCAACACCATGCCAGAAGCTGTGGCCTACATTCAGGCCGAACGTGCCAAAGCCGATTTGTCCTCAGTGAAAGCCCATTAATAGGGCAGTTTCGGCGGATGAAATCACTTTGCAATATGATCTTCGTAATTCACAACCCACGGGCCGCAGCCCTGAATGAACGGTTGCATCAAGGCACGCTCGGCTTGCACCAGATGGTTAAGGTCATGTCCCGCCATATGATGCACAAGTTGGCGCATCGTCACCATACCATACTCGGCATGTAGCGATTGATTATCCAAATTGGCTTCGGTGATTTGGTTGAACAGTGCTAATGTTTCCTGCCGTAATTGGTTGAACTCATTGGCCAGTGTAATCGTTGGCGCTGGTTTAGGAGGTTGATCGCTGGGGTTGAAACCAGCAAAAGGCTGTTCTGCCAGCAGCGCTTTAATCCGCGTCGGAAATGATGTGCGCTCCACATCCACCACATGCTGCAAACACTCGATAGCCGACCATTCATTCTCGGCAGGACGCATCGACAGCAGTTCCATCGGAACCGACTGTACCAGACGCAACCAACGCGCCGGTGAAATTGCCAGAATAGATTTACTCCAGTTTAGAATGTTATCAGTCATTGTGTGTTTTATCCTATAACGACCTTAAATTGCGTATAGTCATTTCCAGAACAGTAATGTTTATCTGATAAACTCAGTCTAGAGACAAACTTAAACACTTGGTTTAAATGAAAATGATACCATTTCACTCAAACGGGTAAAAAAAGTTGTTTTTCGGATTAAATTTTGGGGTACTTCACGATAATCTTCGTGGGCAATCTTATCCAAATTGTAGTTGGGAATGGAGGGCAGGGAATGATGTGTACCATGATGATTATAACCAAACGGAGCGCCAAAAAGTTGACTCTGGATGCCTGAATCAAAATCATAAAACGCGCCGTAGCAGATTTCGCCGGTTGTCGGGTCTTGCCATGTCTCAGCATTCCAATGTTCGAGCATCGTCCTGAAGTGGCTGACTCCATAGGTCAACGTGAGCAGCGGCACGAACCAAAACAGAAAATAGAAGATCGGCACATTCAGTAGGATACCCAAAATCAGCAAAAATAACTGCATCACAACCGTAAAACCGGGGTGCTGCCATGAAGGTTTACCGGTTGATAAGTTGCTCTGGAAAGTGACCAGCGACTTGATGGCTCCATAGCCGCTAAAATTCACAAACAAATATGTAGCCCATGCTTTTAAACCCATCGGGCACGTTTTATATTGGGGGAAATCGGGGTCTAATGCCGTGCCAAAGTAGCGATGATGTAGTTTGTGGCGCGCTCGATAATTCATCAGCGAAATGCCACTTAAACTACCGTAAAGGCTCGCCAGATATTCATTTACGCGCCTTGATGAGGCCAAGCGGTAATGCGATCCATCGTGGAGTTCTTCGCCAATAGCGTGCTGCGCCCATGTAGCGATCAAAAATGCGAGGATGAAAACGTAAATTATATGCGTGTCGTTACCTATTCTGGCAAAGACGTAGACAAGGCCAATGGCGATAACGATACTCAGTAATTTGATGATCGTTCGGAGATGGCTAATCTCGCTGAGTTCGCGAACCACACGCGTATCGTCCTGAAGGATAACCGATTCGGATTGCATGATTATTGCTCATAATATAAGTGCTTAAAGCATTTTTCTTGCCTAGTCTTATAT
>JACDGI010000542.1:0-3970 GCA_013821665.1 Anaerolineae bacterium | reverse complement strand
GTCTTATATTAATAGGGATATTGCATTCTCACAAGCAAATTTTACGCAACTGATCTTTTATCCTTACAGATGTTATTTAGATAAAGCTCTGTGGATCAGCGATGGCTCCGGCCAAGGCACTTGCCGCCACCACATACGGATTGCTCAAATAGATGGTCGAGTCATTGGTTCCCAAACGCCCTTTGAAGTTACGGCTGCCCGTCATGATGGTGGCTTCGTTGGGCGCGGGCACCCCTTGATGATTACCCATGCACGGCCCACATCCCGGCGTGCTAATGGTCACACCGGCTTCGAGCAGAGTCGCCAAGGTGCCATCTTTGGTCGCATCCAACAGCACCTGCGAACTTGCGGGAATCACCACGAAGCGACAGGCCACTTGTTTGCCGCGCACGACTTCCGCCGCTGCGTGCATATCCGATAAACGCCCACCAGTACATGTCCCAATCAAAGCCTGTTGAATTGGTGTGCCGATAGCTTGCTCCAAATTCACCACATTATCCGGCAGATGGGGCAGGGCAATCTGCGGCTGCAAGTCACTGACATCCAGCGTATATACCTCGTCGTAAACCGCGTCCGCATCGGGATAAATTGGGTTGTATTCGCGCATCCGGTACGGATTACGTTTAATTTCCTGTGGACTAATTTTCTTTCTGCGTTCTTCGATATAAGCCAAGACGCGTTCATCCGGCGCGATATAAGCACACATTGCCCCGAACTCGGCCATCATATTCGGCATCACTGGCAGCTCATCAATCGACCAATGTTGTACCGTATCGCCTGTGATTTCGATGGCACGATATTGCCCACCGCCAACCGTTTTATCCTTCATCAAGCGCAGTGTCACATCCTTAGCGGTCACACCCGGACGCGGCTTACCCGTCAGCACCACTTTAAAGGTCTCTGGCACGCGCAGCCACAATTCACCCGTTGCCCAAATGGCGGCGATTTCAGTACGACCTAAGCCCATACCGAACGCGCCCATCCAGCCAAAGTGCGGCGTATGGCTGTCCGATCCCATGACCACTTCACCCGGTAATATCACGGCTTCTTCGCTGTGAACCTGATGGCAGATGCCGCGTCCGACCTCGAAGAAATGACCAGCACCCTGCGACTTGACCCATTCACGGATTTCAGCGTGGTTCTGTGCATGTTCGGTGGTCGGCGCTGGCACCGCATGATCCAGCGTAATCGCCATGCGTTCGGGATGCAGCACCTTGGGCGCACCGATCTTCTCAAAGATTTTGCGGATGGGCGCGGTGTTATCGTGGCTGAGATAAATATCGGGCTTCACATCGAGAATATCCCCGACGCGGGCACTGTTGACACCAGCGGCACGGGCGAGTACTTTTTCGGCAAATGTATATCCGGTCATGAGTACATTACTTCCTACGAGGTTTCGAGTTTTACATTGTAATTTCGCACAATGCTACCACGTTCTCAGGCAGAGAGCGATTGAGTGATTGGACTCATTATTGGCAAAATTGGCGGCAATTTTGGCAATGGCAAACACCCATCTCCCTCGGTTGAAATTCGATTTGGCGGATTGCTCGGCTACATCCGCGGCAAAATTGGCAATAGGGCTGCCGCCGCCAAGATTGCTAATAATAGTTTCAAGATACAAGCTGTAAGTTATGAGTCCCAGTCGATTTCATAAGGCGATAGATTGATATTAAGATGCGATGGGACATAAGGATTTGCCGATAGCAAATCCCCACGACAGACCCAATTCGTATTTTATATGATGTGAGGAACGAAAGGGTGACCATTTGGCAGAACATTTTGTAACTCTTTCGCAGCTTTGGTACTAACCATTTTGAGGGAGAAATTAGGTTGCTGAGGTTGGATTGAGGCTTATAAACGGTATGCCAACAAACTTAAACTAAATCCAAAACATAATAATTACCTGTTGCTAGGGATAAGATTTGATCAAATAAAGACCATATACCCAATAAGGATGATGTTCTTTTTTTGTTACCCATTCACAATGCTCAATAGCAGGAGTTTGTTCGCTATAAAGATGGTAAGTGTTTAAGTATTTACCAATTTTTTCACTCAAATCTCCATAATAGTCAGATGCCCTATTGGATTCATAACTGACTAAACCTTCCCACATAGATGGAGGTTCGTCCTCAACGTCGTAACCAAGAAAACTCCACTGATTATCAATGGTAGATGGATTAGATTGAAATAAGTTCTTAATCTCGTCCCAATAATCGGGCAATTCAACAACGGTGATAGCAATCATCCAGTAAGGTTTTTCAGCAAAAGCACTATGGTGAGCGTTCATAAATTCTTGCATAGCCACAAGATTTTCCCAAATGCCAGCCTGTAACTCTTCAAACTCTATTGGGATTTCGAGTTCAGCATTTGGTACCGCGCCAACATAGCGACCATCAACCATTAGTCTTTTGAACACAAAAAGTGAGTTCCAACTCTCTTTACTGACTGTCAAAACACGTTTAATGTTTTGTCGTAACAGAGCTTGTTGGCGTTCTTCTTCTGTCCAGCTTTCAACATTGGGCAGCCACATTTCGCGGCAATCGTAACCAATAATGGTTTCGGGGTAGAGTAGCTTAGGAGTCTCTTCCATTACGGCGACTTCCCATTAATGATCCTATACAGCATATCGGCTGCCAGCTAATTGGCCTGATGCTCGGATGCGAGTCGAAGCGGTTAAATGACAAATCCATCAACTGGTTGTATTGTTCATATCAGCCCGAATTATAGCCCATAATTCAATCAATACATCAGGCCATTTGCGCTTATCGTGCAGCCAATCCGCATTGTCAAAGTTCGGATCGGCTTGAACGGCTTTCGACCAGAATTGTTTGGCTGCATAGTGATGATCTAAGCGCCAGTTCGCCAGCGCTTTCAAGGCATTCACATCTGCACCGATTATTTTTTCGTTAACTGCCATTTTGCCTTCAAAACGGATGCTGTCGAGGTCTTGTAGAGCCGACTCATCATTGCCACACAGCAATTGAGCATAACCGCGCTTGTAGTACAGCAGCATATCCACACCGGGTGTCGGATCGTGCATACTGAAGCCCAAATTGCATTCGAGTACGGCTTGCTGAGGGTCGTGTTTAGACAGATAAACCTCGGCTTTATTGGCGTAAACGGCTCCCAATTGATATTTGACTGACAGCGGCGGTTGAGATTTCGAGGCGGCTTTGGCTTTGCCCAGCTTAATCGCCATATCGAAGTCGAGCAGGGCGTTATCAAAATCTTTTTGATTATGGCGGAGCATACCCCGCCGCAAATAATTGAACCCTGAATTGGGACTGAGGCGAATCATTTTTGAATAAAGTGTTTCGGCAGCCTCATGTTTCCCCCATTTGATGAGCATCTGGCCTAGAAACAAGGTGACAAACATATACGCGAGAAGTAACGCGATTGGCAGAAAAACGATCAGGAAAGTGTCGAACGGGAAATCACCCCGTATAAAGCCAATGACGAAAACCAATACACCCAGCCCCATAATGCCGACGATAAACCAAGCATAGAATCGTTGCAATGCTGCTTTAACGCTTGGCGAGCGATCACTTACTACAGCAATAACAATCGGTATGCTCAGCATGAGTAACGCAACGGGTAGGCTGTTGTTGTTATGCCAATTGACGGCAATAAAAAAGACACCTGCCAAAATCAACACAAAAATAGTACGCTTGGTTTGCTGCGACATCGCGCCCATAAGGTTCACCTCACACCAAAATAAAATTGAATCATAATGGTTCAATTTTATTTTAAAGCGTGAGGTTATCGCGATTGCGTTGTGATTTGCGAATATCCCGAATTACGGTGACTTTCCGCTGATGATGCCGTAGAGCATGTCTGCCGCCAGCTTATTGGCTTCGATGCTGGGGTGCGAGTCGAAATGGTTGACCAACAAATCCATCGTCGGCTTGCCTTCGAGTACCGTGCTGATGTCTGCGATTTGCACATTGGCCTTGTCTTTGAAGAAATCACG
>JACDGI010000541.1:5319-5769 GCA_013821665.1 Anaerolineae bacterium | reverse complement strand
CAGAATAAGTGCGGGCTTCATCTCATCCGCAAGCTCTTTAGCTTCAGGGGGTACCAAGCTGCCACACTCTCGCATCTGGGTTTATTGATGTTACCATCACCCATCTCTCAAGATACAAGGGGGTTTGAATTGACATCACTTATACTAGGGGAAAGGTTGGCCTTTTCCCTATAATCTTTTCTTGAGGACAAGGATCAAAACATGACATCTCAAGCCGAAAAAGCAGCACTTTTCCTCCAAATGCACCATAGAGGATCCTCTCTCCTGTTACCAAACGTGTGGGACATCGCCAGTGTAAAGGTGTTCGAGGCAGTCGGTTTTCTGGCGATTGGTACGACTAGCGCCGGTGTGGCCTTTGCTAATGGCTATCCTGACGGTCAGCAAATCAGCCGCGACGAAATGCTGGCACAGGTCAAGCGCATGGCGGCTGCGGTCGATGTACCCTTATCA
>JACDGI010000541.1:0-5309 GCA_013821665.1 Anaerolineae bacterium | reverse complement strand
GTTATGGCCCCACGCCTGACGATGTCGCCGCGACCATAAAAGGCGTGATTGAGGCAGGAGCAGCGGGAGTCAATCTGGAAGATAACAATGGACTTCCAAATGCACTCTACGGCATAGAAGCGCAGGAGAATCGTATCAAAGCGGCTCGACATACGGCTGGTTCAGCGCTGGTCATTAACGCACGAATTGATGTGTTTTTGCATCAGGTCGGGCCGGAAGCCAGCCGCATGGAAGAAGCATTAATTCGGGCGAAGGCATATATGGATGCGGGCGCAGACAGCATCTTTGTTCCGGGAGTGGTGGATGCCACCACAGTAAATAAACTGGTGAGCGGAATCAATGCGCCGTTGAACATTATGGCAGGGCCGGGAGCGCCGTCCGCACCGGAATTGTTCGCGATGGGTGTGACGCGCGTAAGCGTTGGAGTAGCAGCCATGCTGGCGACGATGGGGCTGGTGCGCGATATGGCTAACGAGCTGCGAACAGTCGGGACTTATAAGCAAATGGCGCAGCATCCGTTTAGCTATCCCGAAGCCTCGGCCTTGTTCGCAAAGAAGAATACTTAAGGAGTATTTCGGTCGGTCAATTTGACCCTCGTAGCCCCTTGATAACCAAATGAGTCCACCGCGCAAGATTCGGATAGACTCGGTATCTCATTTGCCCTACACTGTAAATAATAGGAGGGCAGAATGCTGAATTCACGCAATGGTAAAGAACGTTTCGATGTCGATCTGGCAAACCGTTTAGCGCGGTTTATCCAGGAGTCGCCAGCCGAATCGCCCACCTTGGATGAGATGGGTGCTGAGTTTAACGTCAGCCCGTTTCATTTGCAGCGGACTTTCAAGCGTGTTGTCGGCATTACCCCGCGCCAATACGCCGATTACAGCCGTCTGAAAGACCTGAAGTGCCGGTTGCGCGAAGGTGAGAATGTCACTAATGCCATGTACAACGCCGGTTACGGATCGAGCAGCCGCTTATACGAGAACGCGCCGGAACGCTTGGGCATGACACCCGCCACTTACAGCAAGGGTGGTGAAGGGATGTTCATCCACTATGCGATTGTGGAGTGCCACCTCGGACGCATACTGGTGGGCATGACCGAGCGCGGTATTTGTGCCGTCCATATCGGTACAACTGACGCAGAACTGGAAGGCGTACTGCGCCGTGAGTATCCGTCAGCCATTATTGAGGAAAGCGCACGGGCGGCTTGCGATTGGGTGCGGGCTTTGCTAGATGTCGTAAAAGGCGCGCGTCCACATACCGATTTACCACTGGATGTTCAGGGTACAGCCTTCCAATGGAAAGTTTGGATGGCACTGCTGGAAATTCCCTACGGCGAAACCCGAACTTACGGCGAAATTGCGTCTATGATCGGGCATCCCAAAGCGGCGCGTGCTGTGGCTGAAGCCGTCAATGCCAATCGTACTGCGGTCATCATCCCCTGCCATCGTGCCGAGTGCAAAGATGGTAAGGCCACCAAGTATTACAGCGAGCGAGCGGTACGTAATAAGAAAGTTTTGCTGGACATCGAACACCAGCGTCCGCCCGACGATTAAGTAGTCCCGTTCGTATCCCATATCCCATTATTCATTCACTTCCGAGAGAAGTCGGCATTATTCATATGCCATGCGTAAACGAAGGAGTCGCATCATGTCTGAACAACACCCGATGATTTTATTTGTAGGCCACCCTGAACAAGGCGCACAACTGCTCGAAGCGGTTGAGCCGTTGGGCTGGTGGGTTTATCAGCCACAAACTGCCAACGAAGCACTGGGCATGTACGTCAGCTATTTGCCGGATGTGGTGCTGCTGAATGCCGACGCTGCGCCGGATATTACCGAAGAAGTTTATTATCATTTAGCCTCGGTGCTGGCCGAGCCGATGATTGTCATCAGCGACGATGAACTGTGGAGTGACCGTGTGACCCATCACTTGTCAGCAGATGCCCATGTGGCAGAGATTATCGCGCGTGTCGGTGAGGCAACAGGTGCGCTAGAGGTTATTCACTAGCGGGTTGAGCAGTCGTTATCTGAGAAGGGTCGCTTAGGCGATCCTTTTTGATTCGCAAGATTCGCAACTTTTGCATATCGTTGCAGCGGACGTGGGGGAGAATGGTGCCGCTGATACAAAACGAATACGAAAAACTTAACGCAATGGCGCAAAGGGTCCCAATGAAGAAGCATTACACCCACCGATGAAAATGAAGGGACAAGATGGGTATACTGGGGAAGGCTCGTTAGAGGTCGATGTTTCTAGTTGCCAAAAGCACGACGCAGAGTCTGACAGCGGAATGGACAGGCATACCCAATTGTGCCTTCCGAGTGGAGAGTACGTAGAACAGAATCTTGAACGAAGCCGTTCCGAGCTAACCCTAATCGGAGTATCAAGATGGATATTCTGTATCAGTGCTGCGCGGGGTTGGATGTTCACAAGAAAGTGTATTTGCGTGCTGGATCTATGCCAATGCAGATGGGGAAGTGGTGAGTGAGGTGCCAAGATTTAGGGGCTGATTACTTTGACAAACGCGGTCATGAGAGGCTAACCCGTAGTTTAACCCAACGCTTGGGCTATGCGGTTATTCTCACTCAACAACCCCATGCCGCCTAGTATTTTTTGAGCAGCTAGACATGAAAACAAAAATCATCTCAAAGGAATGAAAATAGCGCGTCCAGACCTCATCCCCAACACCTTCTCCGTTAACAGAGAAGGGGAATGATAGTGATTCACTGAGGCTATTTTCAAGGGAGAAAGTGGGAGCAAAACACGAGACCGTGATATTTACTCAGTTTTGGAGGGATAAACACTTGAACACCAATGATGTACTAATGGAATTAGAAAAGTTAGGTGATCCGAAGGTGAAGACGATCAAAGCGGGGTTCGCGATTACGGCGGAGAACTCACATGGGATATTCCTCAAGGACATCAAAGCGCTAGCAAAACGTATTGGCAAGAACGACGCGCTGGCGTTGGAACTCTTCGACACAGGGGTTTATGAGGCGCGGGTGCTGTGCAGCAAGATTTATAACCCAAAGAATGTCACCGAGGCGCTGATGGAAAAGTGGTCAGCGAGTTTTGAGAATTGGGAAATCTGCGACACGTTTTGCATGGGATTTTTGGGGACGACACAGTTTGCTGTACCAAAAGCCTACGAATGGGTGGAGCGCGAGGGCGAATTTCAGAAGCGGGCGGGTTTTGTGCTGATGGTGGTACATGCGTTCACGGATAAAAAGGCGACGAATGATGTGTTTCGCGCGTTTTTTCCGGTGATGATCCAACACGCGAATGATGAGCGAACGTATGTGATGAAAGGAATCGATTGGGCGCTGCGACAGATTGGCAAGCGCAATACTGATTTATATCAAGAGGCGTTGGATGTGGCGCAGATAATATTGGCGTTGAACACCAAACCGGCGCGTTGGATTGCGAAGGATGCGATCCGGCAGCTCAAGAGTCCGAAGGTATCGATGAAGAATTATCCTAGAAGCGAGTATGGATGACCGATAAAGTGCAATCCTTTACCGTGTTTTGACTATTGAAACTTTATAATAAATAGAGATCGGAGTGATGAAATCTGATCTTTATTTATAGGAACTCAATGCGCGACACACTTGACCTCAAACAACTCTCTAAAGAAGCTCGGCGGCAAAAAAACCAAGCGAGATTATCTCGATTTTTCATTGGTTTCGCTTTAATTATTACTGCACTTACAATGTGGTTGGGTGGAAATACGCCCTTTCAGATGTATGTAAACAACGGTGATGGTTGGCATGGTATTAAAGGTTATGATGGGACAGCTCAGAACATCAGTACATCGCCAGATGGCGTGACATGGTTATTAACCAGTTTTCATGTAACACTCAATCGTTGGACTGGTGATAAATGGGAACAGTACAGCACTAATGAACTTGACGATGTAACATGTGTCTGCGGCATGGCAACCGATAAAGAAAATGTTTGGGTTGCTACTGATAAGGGTGTATACCAGTTTAATGGAATAAAGTGGAGACTTTATCCAGAAGCCATCAAGAGTAAACCGGTTTCGATTGCCGCAAGTGAGTTAGGCGTTTATGTGATTGATGCCAACGGTAATCTTTCGCATTTTGATGGGCAGTCTTGGTCAATAACTAATATACGAGAACTGCTGCCAGCTTTAAGGTCAAACGCAAATGATGATTACCCCTTATTGTTTGCGGCACATGACGGCACTATCCTCGCTCGATGGAATGGAATTTGGAATTTTGATGGTTCAACGTGGGAAGAAACTACCATAGATGACACACATCTTAATGGTATCGGATTGATTGGAACGGCACACAATCGCCTTTGGACAGAATGGGGCGATGGTATTGTTGTCAGTAGTTTAGACGGCAGTGAGGCGAAATCATATGATCTCAGTCAAATAGGATTGTCGCCAAAAGATGGCGTTTATCAGGTCAGTGAGAATCTTGACGGTTATCAGTTTGCAACCAGCGAGGGACTTATCCGTTTTGATGGTAAAGCGTGGCAAAAAATCTCTTTGCCCGATAATCAAACGACGAGTATTAACGCTGTTGCAAGCAATTCCAAAGGGGATACGTGGGTTCTCGTGGCAACTGACGTTACAAGTGCAGTTATCTTGCAGTTGCTTTATGCTATTTGCCCAACTATTTTAATCTTCGCATTGCTAATCTTGTTCTTTGCTAATGCTCGTCGCGTTCAACGCCGTCTGAAAGATGTCCGTCCGTTGATTGAGCAAGCGTTACCCGATTTACCTGCTTATCCAAAGCGGAGAAATTCTCCTTTGCTGATGGTCATTGTAGGTATTGCCTTCGGATCAGTAATCGTACTGGGCATTACGGGGCAAACCGACACCTTCGTTATTCCCATTCTAATCCTTATATTTTACATGGTCGTCAACGCATTTAAGACTTTTCGGCCTAGCGGAAGAGCCGATGTCAAACGACAACTGCTGAAACTTGTGCCAACCTTACTAGCGATCATATGGTTAGCAGGCTTAGCGGAAGGCACAATTTTGACCGGGCGTGCCAATCAAACATATACAGGGATATTTTTTGTGGTGTGGTTATTGATTGCCTTCCTCCCTTTTTTGTTGTCCTCTATTCGAACTATGCAAAAATTCTTACGGGCTGATGCATACGAATATTTTTCAGAGGAGTATGCCAAAAAAGGAGGGAATCAAGTTGCACTTAAATATAATCTAGCCGTATCAGCATTCAACGGTGGACATCTTGAAGAAGCACAAACACTCCTTCGAGAATGTATCGGGCAAAGCCTGAATAACAGCTTCATTCTGAGCAACAGCTTAAGTG
>JACDGI010000540.1 GCA_013821665.1 Anaerolineae bacterium | reverse complement strand
CCTTGTGCCCATGCCGGATACCTGATTTTGAGCGCCAACTGTACCGGCTGTTCGCAGTGCAGACTGAAGTGGGTTTTATCCTCCTCCGGGAAAGCGGTTTCCTGACGAAGTGTCAAGCCTTTTTCGGGCCATGTGAGTTCCGAGGCGATGAACAAATTCACGAACAACGAGTCATCATCATGGAAGTAAATGGTATCGCCGTACTTGGCGTGGTTTTCCATGCCGCTTCCGGTACAGCACCAGAACGAATTAAAAGGCGTGTTATAAGCCTTGAAGTGGCCGGGTTTCATGGAGGCAAAGTAGAGCGTCATACCGCTTTCGGGATCTTGAGAACCGAGGATATGGTTGAAAAGTCCTCGTTCATAAAAGTCCATGATTTGAGCCGACGGTTCCCACCCGAACAAATGACGGCTCAACTTGAGCATGTTGTACGTATTGCAGGTTTCAGCCGAAACGCTGCTGAGATGTTGGGCAAAACCGGTAATCGGGAAAAAGAGTTCATCATCACTGTTACCACCGATGGCATACGAACGATACAAGGCCACCCGTTCCCAGAAAAAGTGAGCGATTTCCCGAAAACGATCTTCACCTGTGACTTCATACTGCCGCGCTACACCTATCGCCTTGGGAATTTGGGTATTGGCGTGCAGCCGGTCGAGTGAATCTTGCTGCCGTGCTAACGGGTCTAAGATAACCGCGTCATCAAAGGCTAAGGACAGTTTCAAATGTTCCGCTTTACCCGTCACACCGTACAGATTTGCCAGTACTTCATTCATCCCACCGAACTCGTTGAGCAGCGTAATCTGCATTTGCTCATACGTCAGTCTGTCTATTCGGAATTGCAGCCAACTTGCCACTTTTTCGAGAACATCAAGCGCCTGTTGATTATCACAATATTGATAGGCATCAAAGAGACCAGCCAAAATCTTATGCAGTGTGTAATACGGTGCCCATACAGAAAAACGCCGCTCCACGCGCTCAAAAAATTCTTCTGGATAGGCCGACAGAAAACCCATGTTATAGCCTTGTGCTGGCAGCGCGTCCTGACATTTCGCCAGTTCCGCCACGATGGTGTCGGCACGAGCTTTGAACTGTTCATCACCTGTACTGGCGAACATCAATGCGCAGGCGGATAGATAATGCCCCAGACTATGACCGCGCAGTTCACCTTCCGGCGCTTCCCAACCGCCATAAGGTTGAGCCTCGGAAGGCAAACCAGCAGTCACACGAAAGCTGTGCAAAAAGCGATCCGGTTCCAGGTGCAGCAGATAGTTTTGGTCACGCTGCATGTTGTCTTTAAAAATACCATCCAACAAACGGACTTGTTTGAGGTTAAAAGGCTGGGCTTTAATCATGATTATTTTGCCTGATGAATTTTGATGATGGGTTATGGCGTGGGAGGATTTTACCCCTCCCCAACGTCAATTCATTGATCTACCGGAGGAAACGGCAGAAACCATTGATTTTAGAGCTTGAAGTTGCATATTTTCAGATGACAAGCCGTAGAATAGGAGGATAAATCCGACATCTTACGCATGATCAACGTCCCATCCAACCACCATCAAGCGGAATCGTTACACCGTGCATGTAATCTGAGGCCGCTGAAGCCAAGTAGACCACCAATCCTTGAATATCATCTTGCTTGCCCCAATGCCCTGCCGGAATCCGGTCAAGGATAGCTTGGTAGCGCACGGGATCGTTACGAAGGGCAGTGGTGTTAGCCGTATCCATATAACCGGGGGCAATAGCATTGACATTTATATGATGTTTGGCCCATTCATTGGACAACGATTGTGTAATACCGGCCACACCATGTTTGGCAGCCGAATATGCAGGAATCGTTATTCCGCCCTGAAAAGACAACAGCGAGGCGATGTTGATAATTTTGCCGCCGCCCTGCTGCATCATCACGCGACCGGCAGCCTGCGCCAGAAAGAAAACAGACTTCAGATTGATTTGCAGCACCTCGTCCCAATCGGCTTCGCTAAAGTCGATGGCAGGTGTGCGGCGTTGAATACCGGCATTGTTGACGAGAATATCCAAGCGTCCCATGTCTTTGACAACTTGACTGACAGTTTCCTGTAAATCGCTGACGGAGGCGCTGGCAAGATCCTGATTGATGGCTGTCCAACGGCGACCGAGTTGGGCGATAGCATTACCAGTTTCATTGGGATCAGAGCGTCCCAAAATCACGACATCCGCACCAGCTTCAGCCAGAGCAATAGCCGAAGATTGACCTAATCCTTGCGTGCCACCAGTCACTAATGCGACCCGCCCATCTAAGCGAAAACTGTCCAATATCATTGTTTAAGTCCTAGTCGTTGAAGCGCTTCGATCAAATAATAAGCGTCTTTAGTGTCAATCTTTTGTGGTCGGATTTGTCCACAAAGCACGCACGCGATGGGCAGCCAACTTGGGACGGCGATCTCGTGTGAAAATGCCCTTGAGATTGAGGCCACCTACTCGCCTGACCGATTGTCCAGTTTTGAAGTCACACAAATTCCAAATGTGTTCGCCAATGACAAAGGCTTTAGTTCTAAAGAGTTGGATGTACTGCTCAAGCATATCCGCTTGATATTCCTCGCTGAACATTTCAGGTGGTTGGGCGTGATGTCCCGCCAGAGCATCCGCACCAAACTCGGTGACGATAATCGGCTTATTAAACTTTTGATGCAGTGCATCCAGTTCCGCTGACAATACAGGAATGGCTTCGTCAAGCTGCCCCGGTTGACTGTACCATCCGGCATAGCGGTTGAGGCTAAGAACATCAGCAAATTCGTAGGCGGGTTCTTGTAAGCCGATGTAGGAGGTCATCGTCAACGGACGTGAGGAATCGAGCGAACGAGCTAAATCAAAAAGTGGACTAAAAAACGCACTGGATTCTGCCTGATATTGCTGAGAGTGAGGTTCGTTTGCCAGTGACCACATAATCACGCTGGGATGATTTTTGTCCCGCGCGATCAATTCCTTGGTATATTGCTTGCAAAGCTCTAAACGCTGCTCTAAGCCTTCGTTGGCGAAAAACAAACCAACGGCAGGTGTTTCATCAATGACTAGAAAGCCCAAACGATCTGCCAACTGCATCATGGTTTCGGAATAAGGATAATGCGTGGTGCGGAACGAATTCGCACCCATCCATTGCATAAGCGCGTAATCTTTGACGATCACTGCCGGAGCATAGCCACGACCAATAACCGGAAAATCTTCATGGCGGCCAAAGCCACGTAGATAAACCGGTTCACCGTTTAATAGCAGTTGATCACCTTGAACACGGATGGTTCGGATGCCAACCTGCAAACTGTATTCATCCAAAACGCTAGTGCCTTGCACAAGTTCAATATGCAGGTCATAAAGATAGGGTGAAGCTGGCGACCAAAAGTGAGCATCAGGCACCTCAAGCAGCACCTCTTTGGTTTCATCATTGATGACCGCTTCAGCCAAACTATCCGTATTTTTTAAGGCAACGCGGGCAGTCATTTCGCCCGCCCCATTATGTTTAATCTGAACACGAACCCGTCCATCACGGTCTGCAATATCGGTCAGAACCGTAAGGTCGCTAATACCTTCGCGTGGAGCAACAATCAAAGTCACCGGACGTTGGATACCGCAGAAAGGGAAAAAATCGAACGAACCTGCGGGGAAATTGGTTTCCTCAAAAGCGATTTGCTTTTCCTGCTGCATGAGGCTGGCTAAGTTCCCCGGTGGCACACGATCTGGTGTCAGTTCGCCATCCACCCGCACGACGAGTCGATTATTGGCGGGTCGAATGTGCTTGGTGATGTCGAACTCAAACGGCAGATGACCACCTTCATGTGCGCCGAGTTGTACGCCATTGAGCCAAACTTCCGCCGAGTAATTGACCGACTCAAAACGCACTGAGATGCTATGCTTATCAGCAGCCCAACCCCACGGGATCGTAAATTCTGTTTGATACCATGCCACACCCAAGTAATCACGTCCATCTTCAAATTGTTCATTCCAACTGGCAGGAACAGCAGCCGGACGCGCACCCGTAAACCCCGATTGCCACGAAGCCTGATCGCCTTCATTTTGCGGATCGAAGCGAAAATCCCACACACCGGAAAGATCAACTTGTTGTCGGAAGCGATTGGATTGCGGATAAAGCATGATTAAACTTTCTTACCTTGGTTGAATAAGCGAATAGAAGGCAATAAACATTTAATTATTTGCAAGTGGTATTTCACTACCGTACATCATCGACGATGCAGAGTATATCACTAACGATAGACTTGTCTAAGCTAAAAACGAAGTAACTCTCGTCACCTTGAGAACCCACCTTTTGGCAGATAGTCCGTGTTTACAGTGCTACTGAAAATCATCGTTTTAGTAAAAATCGCCAACCTTCATCGGATGCGATATAGCGCTTCTAAACGAATTTTTGTCAATTTGTTGACAGTTCCAAAAAAGCGAATTACTATCTTGAAAACGTTTTCAAGAGTCATTTTGAGGGTCGCCAATTATGCCATCGCGTAAGCAGCGCAACCCAACTCCAAGCCTATTGGAGGTGGCAAAACTAGCCGGAGTTTCTCCCGCAACTGTTTCGCGCGTCCTCCATAATTACCCTCATATTCGCGACGAGCTGCGTACCAAAGTTTTAGAAGCAATCGCCAGTCTCGGATATGAACCCAACCGCGTGGCGCAGCGCTTACGAGCCACCCAAAGCCACCTCATTGGCATGATCGTTACTGACATTACCAATCCTTTTTTCAATACCATCATGGCGAGTATTGAGAATGTTTTTTTCAATAAGGGTTTTAGCCTGCTCATGAGCAACACTGCCTCCGATCCTGAAAAAGAATTGGCTTACCTGAGCATGATGGAAAACGAAGGTGTGGCGGGCTTAGTGATTGCAACAACCAGTGAAAATGTGGATGCCGTCGCTAAATTGGCCGATAAAGGTTTACCTATCGTCATCATTGACCGCCGCATGACCAAAGGCAAAGTTGATATGGTGCTTTCAGATAATGTAGCGGGCGCGTTTTCAGCGGTGGAACATCTCATCCAATTGGGTCATACACGTATCGGTCACATCGGCGGGCCATTACGCCTGACCAGCGGACGTGAACGTTATCAAGGCTACCAACAGGCGATGCTGCAAGCGGGACTGCCGATTGAAGATAGTTGGGTACGTTTTGGAGATCATCGTCACCAGAGCGGGTATGAACAAACACTGGAATTACTGAACAGCAATCCGTCGCTGACCGCTTTATTCATCGAAAATAACATGATGACGTTGGGCGCGCTAAATGCCATTCACGATTGTGGACGGCGCATCCCGGATGACATCGCCATTGTGGGTTTTGATGATATGCCGTGGTCTGTCTCGCTCAACCCACCGTTAACCACCGTCGCTCAGGCGACCTATGACATCGGTACAAGAGTTGCTACCCGATTACTCGAACGCATCGAGCAACCGGATTTACCACCACGCACAGATATTGTCCCCACAACTTTAATTGTGCGCGAATCGAGTGGCGCAAAACAAAGTTCATAAATACCCATCGGAGGAAAGGAGGCTGCTTCGATACCTATACAACACATCAATCTGCTTTCATTCGCCCGGTTAGGCAAGCTACACAAAAGGGGAAGTAAGGGTATGTCTAAAAGATTTCGCAAACGCACCGCAGTATCCGTTCTCATGCTCGCCCTGTTACTCAGCATCGGATTTTCCTCGGTCGTACACGCGCAAGATTCCGTCACGTTAAACCGTGACGATCCCAAACTCGTGACCTATTACACGCACGATGGC
>JACDGI010000539.1 GCA_013821665.1 Anaerolineae bacterium | reverse complement strand
CGCGTGGTGGCAGCGGCAACCTCGGCAAAGTGTTGTTTGAACAGTGGAGTTATCCGCAAGCCGTCAAGCGCTCCGGCGCGGACATTGCCCATGTGCCGTATTGGGGGCCGCCGCTGTCATCACCCGCCCGATTGGTGACTAGCATTTTGGATGTTATTCCGGTGGCGCTGCCTGAATATTCCAGTGGCTTTCGTGCGCGTTTATATACGGCCTTGGTTCGTGCTGCCTCACATGGTGCGGCGCATACCATCACTATTAGCAACGCCGCCAAAGCCGACATCGTCAAATATCTCGAACTCCCTGAAGACACGATTACCACCACCTATCTCGCCACCGATGAAGCCTATCATCCGCGTATGGGTGCCGAGCGTGATGCGGCTGTCCGTGCCAAATACGATTTGCCCGATCAATTTGTGCTGTATATGGGCGGCTTTGATCTTCGCAAACAGGTCAATGAACTCTTACTGGCTTACACTTATGTCGGTCAAGCTGAAGGTGACAACATCCCGCTGGTCATTGCCGGACGCGAACCGCAGTGGGGTAGTCCCATGTTCCCTGACCTTCGTAAATATGCCGAAGAACTCAAAATCACCGATTACATCCGTTGGATTGGTTACGTGGACGAAGCGGACAAACCCTCGCTTTATCGCCTTGCTGATGTGTTTGTTTATCCCAGCATGTATGAAGGTTTTGGTCTCCCTGTTCTGGAGGCGATGGCTTCTGGAACGCCGGTTGTGGCGAATGATGTCTCGTCCATCCCCGAAGTCGCTGGCGATGCGGCTTTTCTGGTGGGTGAAGGTAATGCCCGCGCGATGGGCGGTGCGATTATTGCTATCTTGCTTCAACAGCCATTCCGCGAGTCGTTGATCAATCAAGGACTGGCGCGCGCTACCAACTTTAGCTGGCGCAAAACGGCCAAAGAAACCCTCGCCGTCTACGAAAAGGTCATGGCGATGTGATTAATGGAATGATTGTAGAAATGCGATAATCAGAAAAAGAACCACGACCAACATGCGAATTGTCATGAAAGGTCG
Source organism: Anaerolineae bacterium (assembly GCA_013821665.1). GTDB lineage: Bacteria > Chloroflexota > Anaerolineae > Aggregatilineales > Phototrophicaceae > CFX2. Next base: position 4,755 of record JACDGI010000539.1, on the reverse strand, counting down.
TGCGCCAATCTTCCAAACCGTTGATCCGAAAGTAAAAACCCGTATCAGGAGCGGTGTTATTCTATTTTCGGGTTCTAAGTCATTCATTTCACGAATGCTCGCGTCCATTTTTTCCACGACTTTTGGGACAAAGGAATGCCACCAAAAACAAAAAATATTCCAGACAATAAAAATGATCAGAATGAGAATGCTTGCCATATTGCCCTCAACATTTTCTGTGTATTTGTTCCCGCGATTGTATGTTCTACAAACCGTTTTTGATAATCAATTGAACATGATTGCATTAGGGCATTATCTTAAACCCAAGAAGCCTTTTTCGTTTGCGAAACCCTCACGGCGATGTATTATAGTGTTATAAATACTTACAAGAGGGCATGTATGACTGAGATGATTCGCATGGTGATGACTGCGGACGAGTTTCTTAAACGGCCTAATACCAATCCCTCCATAGAACTCATTAATGGAGAGCGGGTCGTAACAGGTCCGACCGACAGGCCGCGCCAAACTTTGGCCTCAAATTTAATTCTCAAGCTTTATCGATTGACCGTAGGTGATGGGGCGCTTCATGGCTCCCCGACCAATCTGTATCTTGATGAATACAATATCTATCAACCAGAGGTGTTCTGGCTTAGCGGTCAGAATAACCGCTGGGTACTTAAGGGCGGGCTGTACTGCGGTGCGCCGGATTTGGTGATCGAAGTCTTTTCTCCCAACATTGAGCCGCGCGATAAAGATGCCAAGTTTGAGGTTTATGACCGGTATGGTGTCCTAGAATATTGGATGATTGACCTGTTAGCCGGCTATATGGAGGTTTGGTCGCTGCCTCAGAATAAATGTCTTCGTTTATCGTTCCTGAACCCAAAAGAGAAATTTATGTCGCCTGTACTCTATAACCAAACCATATGGCTAGCACCTTTATTTAGACACGTAGATTTTACGTGAAACCATTTTCTAACTTCTCGTCAACCTTTTTAATTTACTTTCTCCCTCACAACGGTTAGTAACTTTGCCACCAAAGAATTACAAAATGGTCACCCGTTTGCCTTCATTTTCGCTTATGATAATTCTATCTCTTTGTGTGTCTGTGCCTTTGAGTCTTTATGTTAAAAATCTCTGGCGGTTCAAATGAATCTAAATTTGCCTATCATCGATCAACTCGCCAATTCCAAAAGTATTCTCATCGCAGGCATGGGCGGCGGCTTTGATATTTTCTGTGGCTTGCCTATTTACTTCGAACTGAAAGAGCGTGGCCTCAACGTTCATCTCGCTAATTACAGCTTCACTGATCTTCAAGACATGAAAAATGGTATCCAGTTGACGGATACGTTAGTCGGTGTTAATGCTGCCGTCGAAAGCTATAGCCCCTACTTCCCTGAACACTATTTGGCACAGTGGCTCAAAGAGAAACGCAGCGATGACGCAACTATCTGGTGCTTTGCTAAAACCGGTGTCCATCCACTGCTAGTAAATTATCGTGGGCTCGTCAAACACTTGGATATTGATGCCATAATCCTTATTGATGGGGGTGTCGATAGTCTTATGCACGGCGATGAATCTCAACTCGGTACGATAGTTGAAGATTCGATTTCGCTGGTGGCGGTGGGTGAATTGCAAAACGTTCCAGTTCGCATTTCGGCTTGCTTGGGTATGGGTGCTGAGCAAGATATTGCTTATGCCCAAGTGTTTCAGAATATTGCTCAGTTAGCTGAAGCAGGTGCATTTCTCGGCTCGTGTTCGCTGACCAAGAATTTCGCCTCTTATCAAGCCTACGAAGAAGCGGTTGTCTTCGTCCAAAGCCAAAAATATCAAGATCCGAGTGTTATTAATTCATCCGTAATTTCGGCTGTTCAAGGCAATCACGGCAATTTCCACATGACGCTCAAAACCAAAGGGAGTCATTTGTCCATTTCACCACTGATGGCGATCTACTGGTTCTTTGAATTATCCGCCGTTGCCGAACGGAATATGTTTTATTCGCATATTCGCCACACCATGACCTTCCGCGATACCTTTCTGAGTTTGATGCAAGTAAAAATGATATTGCCCCACCGTCAACCCTCCAGAAATACCTTGGGTTGATATTGAGATGAAAATTTTCACCACTATTACTTCAAATCAAGTTGCATGTCCATTCTATTCAGGAGAGATTGCTTGAACCTCAATCTTCCTATCATTGATCGAGTTTCCAATTCCAAAAGTATTCTTATTGCAGGGATGGGCGGCGGCTTTGATATTTTTTGTGGTTTGCCCATCTACTTTGAATTGAAGGCTCTCGGCCTGAATGTTCATCTCGCCAATTACAGCTTTTCACCCTTTGAAAACTTGTCAAATGGAACATTTTTGACAGACTCATTGGTAGGTGTTACGGCAGATGCCGAAAGTCCCTATCACTATTTCCCTGAGCGTTACCTCGCGAAATGGTTTCGTGAAAAGCGTAGGCAAGAAATCACAATCTGGAATTTCGAGAAAACCGGTGTGCGCCCTTTGCTAGAAAATTATCAGACCTTGATAAGCCATCTCAAGATTGATGCCATCATATTGATAGATGGTGGCGTAGATAGTCTGCTGCGGGGCGATGAAACCGATGTCGGCACACTTTTGGAGGATACTGTTTCGCTGATTGCGGTGAGTGAATTAAAGGATGTTCCAGTTCGGATGATTGCCTGTGTGGGCATGGGTGCCGAAATCGATATTGCTTACACTCAAATCTTCGAGAACATCGCCAAGCTGACCGAGTTGGATGCCTTTCTTGGTGCATGTGCGCTAACCAAACGCATGACCACTTATCAGGATTACGAAGATGCTTTGTTGTTTGTACAAAGCCGTCCTGCCCAAGATCCTAGTGTTATCAATTCGTCGGTAATTTCTGCTGTGCAGGGGAAACATGGCAACTTTCATCTCACTGCCAAGACCAAGGGCAGTAAACTTTCAATTTCACCTTTGATGTCCATTTACTGGTTCTTTGAACTACCGGCTGTTGCTCGTCGTAATCTGTTGTTTAGTGAAATGCGTTACACCGACACCATTACGGATGCTTATCGGGGGTTGTTAAAGGCAAGACGCGACCTTGTACTTCGTAAACCCTCTAGAAATTCATTAGGTTTATTTCAGCTATGAATCCTACCCAACGGCCAAATTCTTCAGTGTCAACGCCTTTCTTTGCGCCCTTGCGACATGGCATCTTTGCGTTTAATTGCACTTGCCTTTGCACGTTCGGCGGATCACTCCCTAGCATCCGCCGAAACCCATTTCGGCGGCGGACACACGGGAGCCAATTGCTGCACTGGTGTCAATTCAGCGGATTGAGGCGAGCCAGCCGCCATGCAAAAATGCCAATTCAGCGGTTTCTCCCGTACCTCCCGCCTGCCATTTCGGCGGATAAAATTCTCATTTGTGTCATTTGTGACATTTCTGCCACATAAAGTCTTTATCTAGTCTCGATGTTTCTGCATTGAAAAACACAAGTTTCTAAACAGTTAATCCAAACACCTTGGCGCTCTCTACATTCCTTGGCGTACTTGGCGATATGGTTCTCGTCTGAGTATCGCTCTGTGTCTTTGTGCCATTGAGTCTTTGTGTTAAAAATCTTCTTATGTCCTAGCACGCTGCTTTTTCGCCAGTATTCCGCGATACAAGCCGTCAAGGTCTTTCACCAGCCGTTCAATTCCGTAGCGGTCAACCATCAGGGCTTGAGCTTCTTTTCCATCCGGTGGATTGGCTAACGTCTCGACAATCGCTTTTGCTAACGAAGCCGGTACTTGATCGTTCACCAGCTTGCCCAGCTTGCCGTGATCCAGCAAATCGGGAACGCCGCCCACCGCAGTCGCCACCACCGGACAGCCCGCAGCCAGCGCCTCGATGACGGTCACAGGCGTACCTTCGTTCACACTGCTAATCACCAGCACATCAAGGTCGCTGTAGATATGCGCCAAATCTTTTTGCCAGCCGGTAAAAATCACCGCCTCACGCAAGCCGAGTTGGTCAACCAGCGCTTCCGCTTCGGCGCGTATTTCACCATCCCCCACAATCACAAAGCGTGCGGTAGGAAGTTGCTTCCGTATCTCAGCCGCTGCTCTCAAAAACAGCGCATGATTTTTAATCGGCGTGATTCGTCCTACGATCCCGATCAGTGGAACATCAGCCGCTATATCATGCGCTTGACGGAAAACGCCGGACTTACGCGCCATCTGCGTAAATGCGCCTAAATCCATACCGAGCGGCAGCACGGTAATTCGTCCCTTGCGTGTGATGTGATATTCTTCGGCCAACTCGCGCCGCAGCCCATCGGATAGCGTAATCACCGTATCGGACATTCTCGCAGTAATGCGTTCCAGCACAATGAAGAAGTACGTCTTGTTCGGGCTGAAGTACCCCCGAAACACATGTCCATGAAAGGTATGCACGATCACCGGCACACCCGCTAACCATGCCGCAACCCGCCCCACAAACCCCGCTTTAGCCGCATGAGTATGCACCACATCAGGCTTTTCCTTCTGGATCAGTTGGTAGACTTTCCACAGCGTTTTGATGTCGCGTAAGGGATTGAGCGAACGCCCCAGTTCGGGGATAATAATCGGCTCTATACCACGCTCTTTCGCATAGTAAGTCATATCCCCTTCGCCGGGTTCAATCGTACCGCTGACCAAAATGCTGTGGTAATCTGGTGCGCCCAAACGCTCGGTCAGATGCGTCACGGCGACTGCTGGCCCACCGACGTTCAGTCGGGCAATGATATTCATGATGCGAATCGGGCGT
>JACDGI010000538.1 GCA_013821665.1 Anaerolineae bacterium | reverse complement strand
CTCTTGAACGGCGTAAAACTTCCCACTCGCAGGGCAGAATGATCGTTTCGCAGGTGAATCAGATCGCGATAATATGAGAGCAATGAAGCCTTATCGCTATCCTCAGCCGCGACGTTAAAGATCGCCTCATTAGTCTTGCAGCCTTTCCCCGCCATGAAATCTTCGGTGCGTGCAGTTGTATCCCACTGCATTGGTGTCCGCAAACATTCATCCGGCTTTGCGCCCGTCATACCGATTTCTTCACCGTAATAAATAAATGGCACCCCTGCTCCGGTCAGCAGCATCGACGCGGCGATTTTGGCTTTATTCACATCGCCAGTGAGTTCAAACATCGTCCTATTTTGATCGTGGTTGGTGACGAACCGCGCATATTGGTTAGGGGGATACAACTTTTGAGAACGTGTTTCAATCGGCAGCACACCGCCGTTGGTACCCGACTTAGCCGAATTCAACATGGCCGTTGCCAAATCAAACTCGAAGGCCATATCTAAACTCTTGGGTACGTATTTGGACACCACAAAACTCGTCGTCCAGACTTCACCCACCATCAAGGCATCGGGCTTAAGCGAATCGACATAACCTTTCCAATCTTTCAGCCATGCCAGATTGCCATCTGAATCCGCGAGTTTGTCTTTGTCCTCCACATAATAACGTGCGCCATCCATGCGGAAACCATCAGCACCCATATCATCCAACCAGAATTTGGCAATGTCATGGGTGGCAGCGGTGACATCCGGATTACTGAGATTCAAATCCGGCATCCCCGACCAAAAGACGGCATAATAAAAACGTCCGCCGAGTGCATACCATATTTGCTCACCCCAAGGGCCGAGTCCAGCCGGTTTGGTATCACTCCAACGGTACCACTGGTCATGTTCCGAACCTGCCTTCTGGGCATCTTTAAACCACGGGTGCTCACTCGACGTATGGTTAATATCCATATCAATGATGACTGCGATACCGCGTTTATGTGCTTCCGTGATCAGTTGCTTAAAATCATCGTTTGTCCCGTAATCCGGTTCGACTTTCATATAATCGGTAACGTCATAACCATGATAGCTAGGCGACTCCATAATCGGCATCAACCAGATTCCTGTAATGCCAAGATCCGTATTTGTTTTGGGGTCTCCATCATTCAGATAATCCAACTTGCTGATGACACCTTGCAAATCACCAATACCATCACCGTTGCTATCTTGAAAGCTGCGCACGAAAATCTCGTAAAATGTCCGATCATTCCACCACGGCAAACCATCCGTCCCTGTTTTGTCAGGTGTAGCCTCTTGTGCCATGAGCGAATTGGACGCAAAGCTAAACAATATAAAACACAAACCAACGATTACAACAAATCCCTTTTTCATTAACATTTAAATACCTCCATCTCATTAAAAAACAAAGGCGCTCATGATTTGAACGCCTTTTGTCTATTGATGCCAATGTGCCTAGCGGGTGCTTAGCCTAGCCTGATTTTTGGATGGGTTTACGGTTGCCGTAGGTCAAGTTAACGCCTGCTGGCGCGCCTGTCCATTTCACAGCGTTACCAATGACTTTCTGAACTTCCTTGTTGTAATAAGTCGGATAGGTTTCATGTCCCGGACGGAAGTAGAAAATCTTACCGCGTCCACGCTCGTAGCAACAGCCGCTGCGGAAAACTTCGCCACCTTTAAACCAGCTCACGAAGACCAGTGAGTCAGGTGCGGGAATATCGAAGTGTTCGCCGTACATCTCTTCATACTCAAGCTCGATGCATTCACCTAAACCTTCTGCGATGGGATGCGTCGGATTAACCACCCAAATGCGTTCGTTGTCGTCGGCTTCACGCCACTTCAAATCGCAGCTTGTTCCCATCAACTTCTTGAAGATCCTTGAGAAGTGACCGGAGTGCAGAACCACCAACCCCATGCCTTCCAAGACGCGCTTGTGGACACGATCTACAATCGCATCCTGTACATCGCCATGCGCCATATGTCCCCACCAGATCAACACATCCGTCGATGCCAACACATCTTCTGTCAACCCGTGTTCAGGCTCGTCCAAGGTCGCCGTGCGGGTATCAAAACCTTGTTCGGTTAGCGCCTGAGCGATAACCGTGTGCATCCCGTTTGGATACACTTTCTGTACCGCTGGATTTGTCTTTTCATGTCGGGCTTCATTCCAAACTGTTACACGCAATGCCATTTAAAACTCCTCAAAATTTTATGAATAACTCACAGGCTTACCATTTAACGCGGCGGACGCTTTGATGGCATCCCACAACCGCGCCATTCGCAAACCAACTTCTGGCGGGCTGGGGTTCGCTGTTACGCCACTCCGCACGTTCAGAAATTGCTCCCAAACATGAATTGATTGTACGGATTTGACCTTCGTCAGCCGTTTTGCACCGGGACGTTGCAGCTCAAGTTGTTCGCCCCAGATGCCTGTACGTAAGATTCCCTTGCTGCAAAACACACGAATGTCCGAATGGCATGAAGGGATTGCCGACCCGCAAGCGTTCAGCGTCACCAATCCGCCTGACACCAACCGCCCCATCACCACGGCGCGGATGTCCACCGGATGTCCATCATTTTCCATCCATGCAGCGACTTCACTAAAATTCTCGCCAGCCAGATCAGACACCGTGTTTAGCATGTGTGCGCCCGTATCAAACAGAAAGCCACCTCCGGAAAGTTCCGGTTGCTGCCGCCATGTGTTGGAAGTTAGATCGGCCCAATTCTGCCACGCCATCGCGCTAATATTGAGGATCGAACCGAGTTTGCCTGAACGCAGCATGTCTGCCGCAGTCCGAACTTGGGGGGATAAGCTCCCTTGGAAGGCCACCACCAATAATTTTCCAGTATGATTACGCGTTTCGATGAGAGCCGTCGCCTCATGCGCGTTCATCACCATCGGCTTCTCAAGCAGCACATCGAGTCCTGCTTCCATACACGCTTTCGCTTGATCGAAATGATACGCATGGGGTGTGACGACAAACACCGCGTCTAATTTTTTGGCATAGTCGCGAATAAATTGCTTCCAATCCGGTTGGTTCGGCGGAACTTTTATCCCCTTCAGCTTAAACAGGTTACCAGCCGCCTCATAAGCCGCTTGCGATGGCTCACACATAGCAACGACTTGCGTATCGGTACGCTCCAACATCGTCGTAAGATGATGTCGCGCCATCCCTCCACAACCGATAAATCCGACTCGTACTAACTTTTCTTGCGCCATTTTGATAATACTCTCTAAAAAAATAATCTTACGCGTCTGATTGTACCCCAAATCTGCTGACCATCAGACACCTTATAACACCAATAATGGTATACAGGGACAATCCCAATACGGTATAATCCCCACAATTAATCGTGTAAATTTTGCAAAGTGAATAGAGGCCATAATTGTCTGCTGAGAAGCAACCGATCACAGCCGAAGACCTGTACCGGATCACACTGGTTGAAGACCCTCGTATCAGTCCTGATGGTCGCTGGATTGCCTACGTTCAGGTGACGACCGACAAACTCGACAACGGCTATAAACGCAATATTTGGCTGGTTTCCACCGAAGGCGGCAGTCCGTTTCAACTCACCCGTAGCGGCAAAGACTCTCAACCCCGCTGGAGTCCAGATGGCAAGTTCTTGGCCTTCACTTCATCTCGCGATGAAAAACCGCAAATCTATTTGCTGCCCATCACCGCACCCGGTGGCGAACCGCGCGCCCTCACCAGTATGCCTAATGGCGCGAATAATCCCTCGTGGTCGCCGGATAGCAGCCGAATTGCATTCTTAGCGGGCATGAAGGCTGATGCACGCAGCCGTGAAGATAATAATGTCGAAGACCCTAAGCCGCAGGATAAGCTCGAAGGCAAGCACCGCAAAGAACGCAAAGACCTTGAAGAAAGTAAGCGCTGGGATCCACGCATTGTCGAGCGCATCCCCTATCGCAGCGGCACCAGTTTCCTCAGTGACAACTTTACTCAGATTTACGTCGCGCCTGTTGCTGAAGGTTTACCCAAAGAAGAGGCCAAACCGCGCCGCCTGACTGATGTGAACGCCGACCATAATCCCCCCAAGTGGTCACCGGATGGCGAATATCTACTCACCGCGCGAATGAGTGACCCCAATACGGATGAGCCGTGGCGTTGGAGTGTGTTGTTTCGCATTCGTGTCTCAGATGCTACACACGAGCAGCTCACCGACAACAGCTTTAGCAGTTTTGCGCCTGAAGTTTCACCCGACGGTCAATGGATCGCCTTTGGACGGCTGCCGCGTGAACGCCTCAGTGAACGCTACACGCGCCTTGCCGTGATACCTTTCAGTGGTGGCGAGATCCGTGATCTCAACGTTGTATTGGATCGCAGCCTTTTGGAATTCAAATGGTCGCCCGATAGCGAAGCTGTGCTATTTACCGCCGGAAATGCCGGTCATGTCGAACTCTATCGCGCCAATTTCGTGGCGGGTGATAGCATCGACATTGTCATCGCAAAACCGATGGACATCGAAAATATCGACGTGCATCCGAGCGCAGGTATCGCCTTCATCGGCAGCACTGAATTCGACCCCAGCGAACTTTACTGGCAGGATTCGAGCATTGATGAAGCGGTTCAGATGACCACCGTTAACCAGAAATTCTTGGATAGCATCATCGTCCAGCCCTTTCATGGAATGCGTTGGAAATCACTTTCTGGCGATGAAATTCAAGGATGGTATGTGCTGCCTGTGGGTTATGAAGAAGGCAAACAGTACCCCCTCGCGCTCAATATTCATGGCGGCCCGCACATTATGTGGGGAACGACCTTCAAATCGATGTGGCACGAATGGCAGTTCCACGCCGCACGGGGTTACGTCGCCTTCTTCTGCAATCCTCGCGGCTCAGATGGTTACGGCGAAGTTTTCCAAATGGTGCTGCATGGTGCGTGGGGAACTATCGCGATGGATGACATCATGGCAGGTGTCGATGCTATCATCGACAAAGGCTTTGTGGATATTTCCCGCCTCGCTATCACCGGCGGTTCATATGGCGGCTATATGACCACATGGATCACCGGTCATAGCAATCGATTTATTACGGCGGCCTCACTGCGTGGCGTTTACAATATGCTGTCGTTCAGTGGCACAACCGACATTGTCAGCTTTACCTCCAACGAAATGGGTGTCGAGCCGTGGGAAGATCCGACTTTCCTATGGAATAATTCGCCATTAGCCTACGCCCAGAATATCAAAACGCCGATACTCCTGCTCCACAGCGAGAACGACTACCGTGTACCCATCTCCGAAGGCGAGCAGATGTATGCTTACATCCGCCGCACCGGTGGCACCGTCAAACTGATACGCTACCCGCGTGACGGCCACGATATGACGCGCACAGGCGAACCAGAACACCGTGTTAGCAGTTTAACCCACGTCATCAACTGGTTTGATACCTATTGTTTCCCGCAAAAGTCGCAAGAAGTACAGGAGTAAGCCATGACCACTGCTATTCCCATGCTCGAACGCGCCCGCGACCTGCAAGAGACATTGGTTGGATGGCGGCGTGACATCCACATGCACCCTGAACTCAGCTTTCAAGAACTGCGTACCGCCCGCCTTGTTGCCGACACCCTACGCGATATGGGTATCGAGGTCGAAACTGGCGTGGGCAAAACGGGTGTCGTCGCCCGCATTGGTGAAGGTCGCCCTGCTATCGGCATCCGCGCTGATATGGACGCGCTTCCTCTTCAAGAGATGAACGACGTAGCCTACAAATCGCTCACACCCGGTGTCATGCACGCTTGCGGACATGATGCCCACACAGCTATTTTGCTGGGTGTGGCTCGTATGCTCAATAAC
>JACDGI010000537.1 GCA_013821665.1 Anaerolineae bacterium | reverse complement strand
GCTTGGAAGTTACCGGTTTGGTTGGCGTTACCGCTGGTCGCGCCGTTAACTGGTTGCGCGCTGGCGTTGACGCCAGCCTGTTGCAATTGCTCGACAAGTTCATTAGTGCTGAGAATGTATTCTTGCGTGTCGTTGCCGACCGTAATCGCTAGGTCAAGTGACTTACCATCTTTTTCGTAGATGCCGCTGCCATTCTTGGCGTAACCGGCAGCTTCGATCAACTTCTGGCCGTCTTCGACATGAGCGACGACATCGTTGGCATAGCCTGCATCGGTGATCGCCTTGATGTACGGATCCATACCGGGGTAGGAGACGAACATGGTGGTTGAAGGAGTAGTTGTACCTTGGTAGGCAATGGCGATGTTCTGGTTGCGGTCGATAATCAGGCTGACGGCCTTACGCAGGTCTTTATTGTCCCACGGTGCCATCTCGGTATTGAATTCCAATTCACGAGGGCACGGATCAGCGAATGAATAGGGGGCATCTTTCACCCATGCAACTGCATTCGGGTTCTTGGCCTGAATGGCTTGCAGAGTACCGAGGGTGATGTTCATGGAGCTGTCCAGTTGGTGTTGTGACATCAACAGGGCCTTGTTGGTTTCAGAACCAGCCACAACCCAGATCAAACGCTTGGGTTCGGGCAGCGCATGGAAACCAGTTGCTGCACCCCACCAATTTGGATCTTCGTCCCAAACAAACTGTTCCGGGCTTGCGCTGGTCAGCTTGTACGGGCCAGTACCAATCGGCCAACCCTTAGCGGTGTCGTAGAATGTGAAGGTTGTCGGATCCTGACCTTCCCAAATGTGCTTGGGCTTGATGGTGATACCGCCCCAAATACGGACCGAGAAGTAGTCTAGTTGGAAGCGAGGGTTGGGCAGGTTCAGATCAAACTCGACGGTCGTATCGTCAACCTTCGTCACAGACTTGACCCAATGCTGCATGTTCGCTGCATTGTCCAAGGTTTTTGTCTTGTCGTCCAACAGCAGTTGGATGGTGAACACGACATCATCAGCCGTGAAAGCCACACCGTCTGACCACTTGATGCCGTCATGCAGCTTCAATGTCCAGACATCCTGATTGTCGTTCGGGGTGAAAGCCGTACCCAGATAAGGATCAATCTTGCCGGTTTCATAGTTCAGAATGAACAGCGGTTCCCACATGGATTGGTGAGCGCCCTGATTCTTGTTGGTGCCGGGTACAAGATCGTTAAAGTTGGTGGGTGACGCAATCGAGGTCGCATCAATATCAAAAATGACGGTGTCTTCGCGGGCCACATCGGCTGTTTGTGCGGATACAACATGCACAGCCAAAGGTAGCGCAAAGAGGGAGAGCATTATTCCGAGGCCGAGACGCTTAAAACGCGATTTCATCACACTTCTCCTAAATACTAATTATTAACAAAACACCGGACAGAATTTTCTTTCAATAACCACCACCTCCCTTAATTTTATGATTATTTGTCTTAAATTCTTGCGGTTGAACTTCTTATCCGAAGTTCAGTCGGGATGACTTCAAGTGTGGTATGGGTTGAATTTCTCGGCAGCCGGTTGAGCAAGAGTTGTGCCGCCCTTTTACCAATCGCGAAAGGATTTTGTGCCACGGTTGTTAATGGCACCTCAAGATGCATAGCCAGATCAATATCATCGAAACCGGCTATGGAAAGGTCATCAGGAATCTTGATGTCGAGTTGCTTCAATGCCCGTAGGGCTAGAACCGCCAGCCAATCGTTCATTGCAAAGATCGCGGTTGGACGCGGTTGCGCGTTGAGTATGTAATCTTTAATTTGTTGCAGTTCAAGGCTTTTTTTATCGACTGACGATTGGACTGCGTAAGTAGCGCTAATCTCAACGCCACGCTGACCGATAACCCACGGTTCAACAGCAGATAACCCCGCTTCTTCGAGCGTTTCGCAATAAGCCCGATAGCGTTCTGTCACCGGAAAAATCTCAAAAATATCATGGGTCAAAAAAATGATGTGCCGGTGTCCAAGGTCAATCAGATGCCGCATGAGCGCCTTTGCACCACCGTAATTATCGCTGGTGACGCAATCACAGTCGAAGCCCGGAATTTTCCGATCCATCAAAACGACGGGTACAGGGACTTGTTTATAACGAGTAAGTGCCGATTCGGGTGAACGTGTGGAGAGGGCGTTTGCCCATAGCAGAACACCCGCAATACTATCTTGTTCGACCCTTTCAAGAATATGGAGTTCTTCTTCCTGATTTTTGGCGGTACTAAAAACAATTTGGTAATCGAGGGCGCGAACTTCCTGTTCCGCGCCGCTCAACATGAGCAGATGGTTTTCGGCATCAATGCCGCCTGTTACGAAGGCGATTAAACGTCTTTGATGATCTTTGGTTAGCGTATAGGCAACAAAAGTACCTCGCCCCGCGATACGCTCAATGAGTCCTTCAAGCTCTGCTTGTTGCAGGGCTAAACGTACCGTGCTGCGGCTGATATTTAAATGGCTTGTGAGTTCATTTTCCGAGGGGATACGGCTCGCATTCGGCCAACGTTCCGAATGGATCAACTGCCGCAGTTGGTTGTGCAATTGCACATGCAGCGAAATAAAACTATCTTCAGCCAGCGAAATATCAGTAACTTTGTTCATCAAGAAAAATACTTTAAATATTTGTTTGTACATACCTGTACATACAATCAAATATACCGACCTGCGCGACTTTGTGCAAATAATACGCACTAAGTTTGTATACTTTATCCAAGCTAAGCGAGGTTTTACGGTGAAAAATTGAACTCCAATGGCGATCCACAATGTATCTTATCAATGTGATCTGAATACGAAGAAGTAAATAAGTTGAGGCGATGTCATTGGCTGAAACCGTGAGGATTGGCTGTTTACGAACATAAAACAACGAGAGTCATTACGCATGACTCTCGTTGTAGTTTATTCAATTAGCCACATCAATTACGTCTGGTAACTGCTTATTCGTAACGCAGCACACTGGTAACATGTTCGCTGATAGCGGTGCGTGCGCTCAAAATGGTGGCTAACCAGCCAATCAAGACTGCCACCACCAGCAGCACCACGGCGACCGGCGTAGCATCCGGCGGGATGATTTGCGAGATGCTGCTTCCCAACGTGGTCAGCACGCCAATACCCAATGCGCTCAGACCAATGCCGAGCAAACTACCAAGCAAACTGACGAGTGTATTTTCCAGCAGCATGACGACAAGTATGCGTCGTCCTTTCAAACCGATTGCCTTCAAAATGCCGATTTGTCGTCGACGTTCGAGTGTAGACAGTGCCACTGTGTTCGCCATGATGACTGCCGCTGCACCTAGCGACAAAATACCCACAAGTATTGGAATAGCGCTCATTTCATTGATGAAGCGGCTGATGACGTTGTCGATAAATGTAATATCAATTGAGTACACCAATGGGATTGAGTTGATTGCCAGTAGTACTTTGTTCAAAGATTCAGGTTGTACTTTGACGATTGTGAAGGGGACGGATGATGTACCGCCGCTGATCACACCGTTGGGGATTTGCATTTCCCCGCCTATAAGCCCGCCGAAACTAAATGAGTTTTCGTTCGCGGCTTGAGTTAATCCCACAATCTCAAAGTCAGTGGTCTCCTGATTAATCTCGATACCGATATGCGAACCCACATGGATGTTCAACGGTTCCAATCGCGCCAAATTTTCGAGTACGGCTACGGGCTTGCCGACATCGGCTGAAGTCAGCGCGCGCCCCGCAATCAGCGTGCCGGTTGAAATACTGGCACTGGTCGTTTCGCGGGAACCAATCTGCAAACTGTAATCCCCAACTTCAATCCGACCACGATTGCCGCGATTAGGCCTCGTCGGAATCTGCGTTGAGTCGGGTGCTTTCACGGCTTGTCCATCCACCGTGCGGATGACACCGAATGCGCTCAAATATCGGGTACGCGCGTCAACGCCTTGCTGCCGCGATAGCACATTGTCAATCAATGGATTAGCGATACTGGCGGGCAGCACGGGAAAAACCAGTACGTTGCCACCTAATTGCTCACTGAGCGTGAATTGAACGAGCTGTCGAATACCTGCGCCAAAGAAAGCGATACTGCTCAACGCGAACATGCCTGCACCCAAAGCCAGCAGGGTAGTCGCTGTACGGGTGCGATGGGTCGTCAGGTTGCGCAGCGCCAAGCGCAAATCAATACTGCCGAAGGATGGCAGCTTACCCAATAGCCAGACGATCACCCATAACAGGCCGATGAGAATGCCCAACAACAGCAGTGTAACGGCTACCCCGATAATGCCCACAAGGAATGGGCTAGTTTGTACGCCACTGGCAACACTGAATGCTGGTTGCAGCATTTGCCCCGCGATTAACCCCAACGCCAGCACCACCAGCACAATCATGCCCAGTGATTGCAAGCAGCCCAAACGCGGCACACTGCTTTCATTCGGACGTAGAATAATCGCTGGCCGCACTTTGACCGCGATCAGTACCGGAATGATGCCAAATACCACCGTAATCAAGATGCCCACCACAGCCCCGAAACCAATTGCTTGTGGGTAAACACGCCATGTCAACGGCTGCTGAATCAGCGCTTGACCATAGGCGTTGGCTAACCCACTTAATAGCACACCGAAGAAGCCACCTAAGAGGCTGCCCGCAATACCCAGCAGCACTGCTTCCGCCATAAACATAGCCGCTATTTGGCGACCTTTTAGGCCGAAGGTTTTGAGTGCGGCGATTTCGTCTGTACGCCGCCGCATCAATACCAGCATGGTATTCATGATGCCCACGCCGCCGATCAACAGTGCGCCCAAACCCAACACCACGATAAAGCTGCCTAAGACATCCGCGATTTGCTGGTTTTGCTTGATTTCTTCGGGGACAGTATGCGTATCATAAAAATGGTCGGTCTGCAATAAACTGTCGAGTTGTCCTCTCGCTGTTTCAATGGCTTCCGGGGACTCGTCCTGTAGTGCCACCGAAATGGTCGTGGCTTCCTTGGGAACCGACAAATTGGCTTTCAAAGATTGGTCAAAGTAAGCGAAGCCGAAGAATGCCGCGAAAATATTGCGTAGACCTGCCTCTGCGCTGGCAGGGACAATTCCACGCACCACAAACTCTTCTTCCGTACCACTGACACGCACTTTGTCACCCAGTTTGATGTTCTGGTTTTGCGCCATATTGTCGCTGATGACAATCTCGTTGCCACCTTGGAACAAATTGCCGAGTGGCACACCTGCGGGTTCGACGGCCCGAATATCGGCTGTTGGTGGGTAGCTCTTGGGATCAATAAAGTAGCTGGTAATGAATTGGGGTCGTCCGACGGTGTTGAAATCCAGCGCTGTCACTTGGAGGTTGCCGGCTTTTGTGGAAGCCGAAACAGTTGCGCCGTGTTCTTTAGCCCACGTTTGCACCTTTTGAATGTCCTCGTCGGTGAAGCCTGTTTGGTTATCTGGATTACCGAGGCTAAACCCGAAGCCACTGCCCATTTCCAAGCTGATGTCGCCGTGATTGCTGGATCGGACGTTGCTGGTGAGCGAATCACCAATCGCCAGCCCCAAACTGCGGAGTGCGACTACCGTTGCTACACCGGCTGCCACCGAAAATAGCGCAAAGGTTGACCAACGGCGGCTGCGCCATAAATTGCGGAGGGCATACTGCAAATAAAACTTGATTTGGGTCATGCTGCGTCCTATCCTGTGCTGATGATGCTATTGTGCCATTACGCATCGCAGACGGGAAGGTTGCTCTTATACCAAAATAAAATCTGCTCCAATGTCGAAATTGGCTAGACTAAACTGAGTTATGGATAAGGTTTTGATGCAAATGATGCAGTTG
>JACDGI010000536.1 GCA_013821665.1 Anaerolineae bacterium | reverse complement strand
GGAGAATTGCGTAATCAAGGCTAATTCATCTCAACCATCTGAGGGAGACTTCATCGCTCCTAGTTCCAAAATCGATACTCGCATTTTGGAAAATGAGGGAGAAAAGGGTACCTGAGTAGTTACCTCGTTTTTGCGATTCGATAATGGGCAGCGAGTGACAAGGCGATACCTGTTAAATAGTTGCAATTCCTCTTCTATTTTAGAACATAAGTTCAAAATACACAAGCAGAAACAGTTCGAGTTTACAAACCCAAAGTGTGCGAACGCGTCTCTTCGCTAATTCGTAGTTACTTACCCTCAGTTATTTACCTACAGGTGTCGCTTTCAAATCAACCCAGTAAATTTCGGGGCTGAATATGCTGTGGATATAAAGGTGCATATCATCAGATAGTGTCACACCGGCGAGCGGTGCTGCCAGTTCACTGTAAACAACAATCTGAATTTGGTCGTTACTACAGCCGCCATTCTTACGGCAGATGGCAGGATCAACGCGTCCGACTACCCCTCTTGTGCCGAGCGAATAGCCAAAGTAGAGAAACCCATCGCTGCCCATGACGATATTGGTGACGTTTTGCAATCCAGTAACCAGTGAATGGGAAACTGTTTTATCTTCGGCATCAATTGGCAAGGATTTTGTACTGGCATTAGGTGCGTCAAACCATTCAATTGCACGACGCGCGCTGCCTGTATTCGCGACATAAATGTATTTATCAGCCACGACAATACCTGTCGGTGAACGCAGGTTTGTTATGATTTCTTTTAGGTCGCCGTCACCAACCATTACAACGTCATTACCGTGAAGATTGGTCACCAAAAATTGCGAGTCGTTGAATTGAGCAATGCCCCACGGCCCATCTAAATTCGTTGCAACGTTTTTCACCACACCTTGTGTAATTTCCACCAGATTGTTAGATTGGAAGTCCGGTATCCATAAATTTGTACCTTTCCCATCCGTCTGGGCAACCATGCTGTGAGCATTCTTCACGCCATAGATATATTGGGTGGTGTTGCCGGTTTCGGCATCTATTTGATACACCGTCCAGTCGCCGCTGCATGCCGCGTAAATCATGCCATCGTGCCATACCAAACCATTTGGACGTTGAATATTGCCCGTTAGCAAGGACAAATCAGCCTGCGTAAAACTTGTCGTAGAGACGGTTGAATCAGTGGTCGCCGTTGGTGCAGCAGTGAGCTTAGGTGGAATTATTGTTGGTGTTGCTGTAGGTTGTACAAAGGCGGTTTTGATGGGTTCGGCAAAACTTTGTGCCGTGATTACAAACAACACGGTCAAACTCATCAATACGGTTGCATAGCGAATAGTGTTCTTCATTTCTTCAATCTTGTGTCTAAACCACCATTTCGGACACAGCGGTTGCGGGAATGTCTACATAGAACACTGTACCTATTCCCGGCGTACTGGTCAACCATATTTCGCCGTTGTGGTTTTCAACGATAGTCTTCACCAGACTTAATCCTAAGCCTGTACCAGTAATGTACTCTGCTCCCTGCTGTCCCCTTTGACCGCCCCGCCAGAAACGCTCAAAAACATGCTCTTGCAGCTCTAGCGGTATGCCTATTCCAGTGTCAGCAATCTCAAAACGCAAATTAGAGTTTTCTAATCTAACGCGTATTGTGACCTGACCGCCTTTATTCGTGAACTTGATTGCGTTTTCGACAAGGTTGACTAACGATTGACCAAACTGATCAGGGTCGGCTTTGAAAGCTGGCAAATTATCCTGTACCTCTGTCACGATATGCATTTCTTTTTGAAGCAGCAAATGTTGCATATCAGTGACAACTGAAGCCACGATGTCTTTTGCCGAACAAGGCTCAGTCACAAGCTGCCCACCTTTGATTCGTTCAAGGTCAAGCACGCCGTTAATGATTTTGTTCATACGTCCAAGCTGCGTATTGATGGTGGTCAAAGATAACTCGACATCAGGGTTTTCGATGCCGACTAAATCGTCTTGGAGCAGTTCAAGATTTGCCATCGCCGCTTGCAAGGGATTCTTCAAATCATGGCTTGCCATTCTAATCATTTCGCTTTTTAAGCGATCCAACTCTTTTAGTTGGCTCACATCATTCAGTACAGCAACCCAACCTGAAGATTGTTCCTGCCCTAAAGCCGTGACATGACATAAATAGGTTTTACCACTTGTGGTTATTTCATAGGTGTAGGCTTGTTCATGGCGAAGGCCACGCATGGCTGCACGATAATCACCGGGGAAAACCTCTTTTGGAAGCATACGCGGCAAGGTATCACCAGAGGAAACATTGATGTCCGAAAATAAGTTTTTTGCTGCCGGATTTGCGAAAACAAGCTGTAACTTTCGGTTGACAACAATAACCGCATTTTCGGTACTCGTAAGTACCGTTTCAAGTTGATTACGGGCTGACTCCACTTGTTTGGTCAGGTCTTGCTGCTCACCAAATAGGCGGCTATGGGCAATTGCCACCGCTGCTTGCGAACCGAGTAACTCCAGCAACTGGACATCCTGACGTTGAAATAACCGTCCTTGTCGTCCCGCGATTACGATCAAAACCCCGATAGTCGATTCAATATAGATCAAAGGAATACAAATAATCGAACCAAATGTTTCGTGGGCAAGCAGAAAATCAGGAGAGGACTTCCAATCACGACCATAATTTTCCAGAAAAATTGAGCGTTGGGTTTGCGCGACTTGCCCCGCAACTCCCTCTCCCATATTTAGCCGTCCATGAATAAACTGGGCTGGTAAATCATAAACACTCACCAATTCCAATTGATTATTATCCGTTTTAAGGAAAATCCCTGAGGCATCCGCATTTAGCCAATGCACGGCCTGTACCGCAATTTGGTTTAGAACTCGATCCAAGGCGATGTGGCTGGTTATCGCCAAACTGACTTTGTGGACGGCTTCAACTTGCGAAACGCGTTCTGCGAGCGGTGTTATAATCTCGCGTCGCAGCATGGCAAAACTAATGAGCAAGGCAGATATTCCACCCAATGTGATCGACAGAGAAGCGATTTTCAGTTCAGGATTCAAAAATCCAAGACTCTGGCTCACCGCGAACAAATTCAGCCCGATGAACAAGCCTGTGGATTGAACTTTGCGGCGGTAGCGCCACACCAAATATAACGTGACACCATCAAACATGAGGTAGAAAATCGCGGATAGCGGTTGAAAGCGATATTTAAAAAAGCCATCGCCCAAAGTTTCAAATTGGATCGGTGCTGACGCAGCGATTAATATGCCCTGATAAATAAGTACCAGAAACAAGCCAGCAAAAGCCAATAGGCGAAACCGGCGTGTGTGAACACCGACCAGCACTGCCGACATCGCATATAAGGCGATGCTAGAACCCGTAAAACCCAACTCCATGATTGTCGTTGAGAGCTTGATTATGGTTGAGTCAGGTGACGTAATCGATAGCGCGAGGGTAAATAACGAACCGACATTCCATAGCATGACAAGCAATAAAAAAGTCGCAAAGAATTGGTTTAGTTCTTTGCGAACATCGTTCCATAAGACAATTAATAAGAACCCTAGCGACAATGCCAGCGTTAAGCCGTTGGAGAGCAGCCCAATGGCATTAAAAAATGACATGGTCTACTGTGCTTTGGGCACCAATGGCGATTGTTTCTCAAATCGATAGCCAATACGGTGTTCAGTCAAGATATAGACTGGATTTGCCGGATCGGGTTCAACTTTACGTCGTAATTGGCTCACATACACACGCGGATAGTAAATGTCATTAATATATTCCCTGCCCCACACCTGCTCAAGTAAATCACGCTGCGTAACGACACGTCCCGCATTTTCAAGCAGCGTAGCCAGTAATTTAAACTCGGTAGGTGTCAGATGAATTTTTCGCCCGTCAACGTATACATGGCGGCGGTGTAAATCGACATTCAGATAGCCGTCGTTGTATCCCTGCTGGTTCTCGGTCACCATTATTTGCGAACGACGTAACAAAGCGTTCACACGCGCAACAAACTCATTGAGGCGAATAGGCTTAATGAGGTATTCGTCAGCGCCTGCGTGTAAACCCTCAACAATATCTTCTTCAGTAACCGCCTGTGCGGATAACATCATTACTGGAGTGTCGGCAATTTCTCTTATGCGCTGGCAGATGGTTAGACCATCCATACCACCGGGCATCACAATATCGAGGATAACCAAATCAGGATGTTCGGCATGGAAAGCACGTAACCCTTCCAAACCATCTCCTGCCAATACAACTTCAAATCCCTCCCGATGAAGTTTACGACCGAGTGCGTCACGAATGGCCTGTTCATCATCAACAATCAGTGCCTTCATAATTACAAAATCCTTCATTGGGTCGGTTTAAAATGTCTTGAGATAAGACACTTTACAAGAGACTTTATACAAGTTGCGCGAAAGCGAGAGATCTATAAAAATAGTTTAGCATTGCTTTATCAGAGCAACAAGTAAGCTATCTTGCATGATTGCATTGGCCAATAGTGTGCTTAACGTCAGGTTGAGCCGTTTAATAACTGCTATAATCAATCTTGATTTGTTTACGCCAGACCGAGAAAGGTAACGTCATGGCTCATTTAGCCAAGATTCGCTACGGATATTTATTATTGTTGTTAATGTCAGTTATATTGAGTGCTTGCAATTTAAGTAACTCGCCAGAACAGCTCTCCTTAACTGAAATAGCGACGAATACATCTGCGCCTACACGCACACTGATCTCGTCTGGTAATGGATTACCAACGACGTTACCTATTACGCAGGTCGCACCACCCACAAGTCAGGCTCTGGTGCTGCCACCGACATCAAATTCATTGCCGCCAACCTTTGCTGCATTTCCAACAAGCAGCCCTACACCCATTAGCATTGTCATTTTGTCACCTATTCCGGGTAATGTTGTTGCCGGTAATGTGCAAGTTTTGGGTGCGGCCATCCATCCGCTTTTCTTACAGTATCAACTCGAATATGGGCCAGATCCCAACCCCGGTAATCTCTGGTATCCGGCAAGTGGGATTTCACAAAATCCAGTTTTTAATGGCTTGCTGGGCATTTGGAATACAACCCTTGTGCAAGACAGTGTCTATCAACTTCGCCTACGCGTAGTCCTGCGTGACGGCACAAGTTTAGCCACGGTTGTCAACGGCATCCGCATCCAAAATCAAGCGCCTACGCCTATTCCGTCGGCCACACCCAACATTCCGCGACCCATTGCTGCTTTTACGGAAGATCACACAACAGGCCAAGCACCTTTGGTCATTCGGTTCATCAACCAATCGAGCGGCAATATCACGAACTTCTTATGGTCATTTGGTGATGGCGGTAGCAGCTCTGAGGCCAATCCGGTTTATACATTCCGTGCGCCCGGTGTCTTCTATGTAACCCTGAAAGTTACCGGCCCCGGTGGATCGTCGAATGTCACTCAACAAATTAATGTACAAAGTCCGTCTGCACCTGTAGCGGCTTTCACACAAGATACGACTAGTGGTTCTTCACCGTTGACTGTCAAATTCACGAACCAATCTACAGGGATCATTACCAGTTATAACTGGACATTTGGCGATGGGACGACGAGTCTCGATCCAAACCCCACGCACCAATTTGTGGCTGTGGGTACATACAACGTGATCCTCAGCTTGGTCGGCCCCGGCGGAACGTCATTTGTCACAAGAAAAATCACGGTTCAGGATCCAGTCGTACCACCGCCTGTCGCGGCCTTTACGCCAGATAAGACCACGGGTAACATCCCGTTGGCTATTCAATTTAGTAATCAGTCAACAGGTAAGGTCACCAGTTACAATTGGGACTTTGGTGATGGACAAACCAGTGTCGAGGTCAATCC
>JACDGI010000535.1 GCA_013821665.1 Anaerolineae bacterium | reverse complement strand
GCCGATACCAGCGGGGATACAACCTTACAATTCAATGCGGCCATGCTCCAGCGGTTTAAATTGTCCACGGATGCCAGTAATCCCATGTTTGCCGAAGCGCGGAACCGCCGCGAAAAGAAAGCCCTGCACCCCGAAGAAATCTACAGTGAATTGCAGCGTCAGTGGGCAACGCCGGAATTGACCACCCGCAACCGGGCCATTATCGCGATCCTGTTTTATGCGGGCTTGCGCCGTTCGGAAGTGGTTAAACTCAAATGGGCCGATGTGAATTGGCAGGATAAGACCCTCGCCATTAAAGGCGCGAAGAAACGGGCAGCGGATCATATCGACTACGTACCCCTGCTCCCCCAAGCCGAGAAGTACCTGAAAGCATGGTACGCAGTCGCCGGAGCGCATAAGTACGTATTTTTGAGCATCAGTAAGGGTGGCAAGCTGTTGGCTGATAAAGCGATGTCCGGTGAAGCCATCCGGCGACATGTATGCGGCAAAGAGTTTATGCCGCATGATGCCCGTAGGACGCTGGGCACACGCTCCATCGAGGCGGGTACACCCACCAATTACACCCAGAAGATTTTGCGCCATTCAAGCCCTGCCCAAACCCTCAAATATGCCGAGTACATTGAGTCTAAGCAATTGGCTGATAAGGTCAAATTGGGATACTAAAATCTTGCGATGGAAGCCGAGCAGATTGCTAAGACCATGCCGAATCCGTATGGTTAACCTCTGAAATCGAGGACCCGCCGAAAACCCGTTCGCTATGGTCTCAGGCTGCCGGTGGCAGGACGGAAGCAGCCGAGCGGTTACGGTTGCACAGGAACGCCACAAATGGGGCTTAAAACGCGATTGTGAGGGTGCTACCGAAGCGGGGCTAAACCGCCCCCAAAGCGCATCCAATTTGGCTATGAATAGTTCGCCCAGTGGGCGAAACTAGTCTACGGGTTAATAAGATGTCCTGAATGTGGAAAAATGGGCGCGGATTTAGTTTATTTTAGTGCCAACATATTGGACAATTCTAAGGACATTTTAATATGGTATTTTGTCTAACATTAGAACATTAATCATTTTCTCTCCTAAAAAATGGTGTATTTCTTTGTTATTCAATGAAAAATCAGATACACTAGAGACACAAATAAACTAAAAGGAGGATATGATGACCGAAATCTTCCGAGAATATCATCGAACACACCATTGGATCAATTTCAAAATTGACGTGCGTAGGATAACTGAACTAATGTGGCTTAAATTGGGTCAGGTGCAAGCCAAATGCGATCAGATTTCAGGTGTACCACTTTTACCCTCTGTGGCTGATCAGTTCCATCGCCTCTCTTTAGCAAAAGGTGTCTTAGGTACTACTGCCATTGAAGGAAATACTTTAACTGAAGAACAGGTTTTGAGTTTACTGAAGGGCGAGTTAGAACTGCCACGTTCTAAGCAATATCTTGCTAAAGAGATTGAAAACATTCTTCAGGCCGTGAATACTATTGCTAATCGTATTTTTAGCGGCAAAGAAGGACGTTTACAACCTGAAGAAATCAAAGAATACAACAAAATGGTGTTGGATGGTCTAACTTATGGAGAAGAAGTAATACCCGGGCAATATCGAAATCACAATGTTGGTGTACTAGGCTATCGAGGTGCGCCACCAGAGGATGTTTCACTGCTAGTAGCGCAAATGTGCGACTGGCTTAATAGCTGGGATACTCCTGAAGATTTGAAAATATCCATGAGTGTTGTTAAGGCTATAGTGGCGCATGTTTATGTTGCATGGATTCACCCATTCGCTGATGGTAATGGCAGAACCGCTCGTTTGATCGAGTTACAGGTGCTCTTGTCATCAGGATTTCCAACACCGGCAGCTCATCTCTTAAGTAACTACTATAACGAAACTCGCGAGAAATACTATCATTTTCTGCGGGTAGCATCCAAAAAGGAAGATGGCATCTATGATTTTATTGAGTATGCAATTCAAGGGTTCTTGGAAAACTTGAATGAGCAAATTAAGATCATTGAAGCCCAACAGCTTAAGGTGCATTGGGAAAGCTATGTCCATGAACAATTTAGGAACAAAGATAGCAAAGCCAGTTTAAGGCAGAGAAGATTGATTCTAGATTTGTGGAACAACAAAGATGGGTTAACGATTAATGAAATACGAGAACTATCACCACGAATTGCCATTGCTTATGCAGGGAAGACGGATAAAACCATCCAACGCGATCTTAAACATTTAGAGTCTATTGGACTTGTGTTTTATGTTTCGAAGTTTGTGTTTGTTAACCGATCAATTGTAAGCGCATTCCTTCCCAAAAAGCGTACTATAGAATTACCAACTGCTGTTAAAACTTAATCCAACCCCCACCCAGCAAGCCCGCCACCGCGCGGGCTTTTTGTTGCCCGGTTGCCGGTCACCGGTTCACAAGTTAGCAACCTTACTCAGTGCTTATATTTCTGTTAAGCATATGGGAAATAGCTTTAACTTCCGCTTTCACCTTACGTCGCCATTGTTCAGTCTCAAATAATCGGTAAAGCCTTTGTTCATGACTATAATCACCAGTAGTAATTTTTGCATATTTAATGGACTTTAATGCATGGGCTAGTCTGTTTATCAATTTGCTATCGGATAATTGTTCAAGCTCTGAGGTTGAAGGCAGATGTAACACGGTTTATATACTCCTACCGGTATTTGTTACCACTTTTACGGTAGAAATATTAGTGCGCATGTTCAGACTATAAGATAGCCCAAACATCTATTTTTGTCTGATACCTACCGTACTTGTCTGACGCTATCATGATACCCAGCCTTACGCGCAATCTAGCCACCTGCCCCACCGCACTTGTCTGACAACCTTCTGTGGGCAGCGAGCTAAATATCTCGCACCTCAATCGCGGGTGGCGCTTGCTACACCCGCGCTCGTGCGCTGCACCGGTTGCCCGGTGTCGGGGTGCTGGCTGGCGGCTGGTCGCGGGGTATCGGGATGCTAGGAGGTGTGGGCTGTGATACCCGAGATAAAAAAGCCACCGCAAGGTACTTGATTGTGGTGGCTATCGGATGTCATTTAAACTGCTATCACCATGCCAATATCAAAATCTGTGTCCACGGTGTCTATATAGAATTCTATTCGCATTTTTTCTGCCCCTCCTTGATTAGCCGCATTTCCAGGCACAAATGTTAAGTGGTTAGTAATTAATGTCCACTGAGGCCCTACAGTGAATGAAGTATCAGGATGGTTTGGAAGATAAGTAGAATTTACCCTAAGCTGCCAAAGAACAAGTCTTCCTGATACTGGCATCCTTCCCGGGATAGTGCGTATTTGTGCGAAAACCCCAATACTGGCCGGAAATATGGAGGTATCATCTTGAGCATAATCAACTATTGAATTGTTCCTAATATATGCATCCAAGTCCAACGCTATGGATCCACCTGCGGTGGTGGTACGTGCTCTAAGAAAAGTTCCTCCGGAATATGCTGTGTCATCACTGATTATGCTTAATGTAACATCCTGAGCATTACTAAGAGGTTTCCAATGTGTATGAGGCTTATTGCGTTGCTGTGGTTTACCACCCTCATAAAAAACAATACCTGTATTCAATGCCATTATATTTTTGTCCTTTAGTAAACTTCTCAGAATCTGTTTGGAAATTCCTGTTGGGTAAACTTGTTGTGACTAAATAGACAAGAACCACAACAGAAATAAAGAAAAGTGTCGCATAAACAACGGGAATACACCAGTTGCTGCCATGTTGTCACCTTGTTATCTAGAACGCCATTTCTAGGATAGCAGCGCTGGTAGGATACCCGAAAGCCGATGGTTTGAAATCGCAAACCATAATCTCTAACGCAACATTTACGCTTAGCAGGTAGACAGATCGAACGTTTATTCATATAATAGTACTTAGATAGTTCTACACTGTTAAGGGAGCAAAAATGCTCATGGTATTTGAACGGCCACCGGGGCAACTGACCAGTAAGGGACAAGACTTGCTTGAAAAACTGCGCGAATCGGGCGAATGGTACAACCGCACCGGTATTGCGCGTTTATTTGGGCAGAAAACAATTTACCCACATGACGTGGCACTGCTTGAGGAATTGGTTACAGCGGGGTTTGTCGAGAAGCGCAAGGCAGACAAGCCGGGTTTCATACCGTTCGAATGGCAATACCGGGCAACCGGAAAGGTATAGGCTGCAAACATGCGCGCTAATCAAGAAACCATCAAAAAAGCTGCCAAACTCGCTAAGAAGCCTATAGGCGATTTTATAGTACTTGCTCACCACCGCGATCCTTATTATGTAGGCACACCCACCGATATTAAAAATGCTGAATGGTTTGCTAACATCTGGCAGCGCGCGGGGTATTTGTCAGGCGCTCACTTGCGCCGAGTTCACTATTGGATAGTCTCTCAACGGCAAGTCATTTTAATGCCTGACGGCTTGCCGTACGAGAACACTGAGAAATGCTGGGAAGGCTTAGGGAAAGCATCTATGAAAGCGCGCTATCTTGGCATGGTCAACATAGCCGATATTTTGGATAACAAAAACCCCGATCCACATGTACATGCAGATTACAGCACCACCGAGCCAAATTATGGAATCAATGTCCCTGAATTCGACAATCCATATATCCATCTCGAAGGGTTTAACGTGGCTGATGCACAACCCTATCATTTAGAGGTGTGGTGCGAGAAATCCACTATGAATGATGTGTTTATGCCATTATGTGACCGCTACAATGCGAATCTGGTGACATTTGAGGGTGAAGTGTCTTTATCTGCTTGTAATGACTTAATAGCGCGCATTAAATCAGCAAGCGGCAAACCTGCCCGCGTGTTTTATATCAGTGATTTTGATCCAGCAGGCAATTCAATGCCAGTCGCTATGTCACGCAAGGTTGAATACCTATTAGACCTTTACGGCTGTGATTTTGATGTGCGTATAAACGCACTAGTGTTGACCGCTGAAACTATTCAAGAATACAACTTGCCACGTAAACCGATTAAAGATACTGAAAACCGTGGCGAGGCGGCATTGTTCGGTAATGGTGCTGTTGAATTGGACGCTTTAGAGGCGCTGTATCCCGGTGAGTTAGGGAACATAGTCAATGCCGCCTTGAGTGAGTATTACAACCAAGCGGTTTTCGACGAAGTAATGAGTGAACAGGAAGCATTACGGCAAAGCGGTACACGTCAAGATTGACGCGATAACAGCCCGTTATTCTAGTGAGATTGAGGCCTTGCGCGGCATGGTCGATGAATTGAAACATATTGAGATTGATCCAACTCAGTACACAGTTGACCGCTATCTGCCTCATGTCTCTGAGGATGATACATGGCTATTCAATAGCGGGCGGGATTACATCTCTCAAATAGGCTTTTATAAGGCTCATAAAGGCATAAAGACCGAATGACTGTCCTGCCCTACTCGCTGCCCTTGCCAGATTCCAGCCTGCCGATTTCGCGGTTAAGTGCTTTGATTTCAGCTTTCGCGGCTTCGAGCTGCCGGTTGACCTCATCAAACCTGCCCTCTAAGCGTTGGTTAGCATTGAGGGCGGTTGTAAGTTGGGATTCCAATGCATCAATGCGAGTTTGCAGGGCTAAAGCGCGTGGTGGATCAGCCACAATAAGCGACTTAGCATTCTGCGGCGCGGAACCGCGTTGGCCGTTAGCTAGGGCCGCATGGATGTCGGTATATAGTTTACCCTGCCCTTTCATTTCACTGATGAGGGCAAAGATAGCCAGATCGTCATCCACAAAGACACGCTGCCGACCATCGCCGGGGTTAGCGGTCGGACTGAGTTCATTCTCAAACTCAACCGCCCACTTCCGAATTGTTTCA
>JACDGI010000534.1 GCA_013821665.1 Anaerolineae bacterium | reverse complement strand
ACACTGAAGCGCTTTTCGGCACGTTGCAGATAGAGGCTGATCGTATCACCGGGTTTGAACTGGCTGAGAAAGGCCGTAATGTCGGCTTTGGCTTGCCACGGCTGTCCATCGTGTCCGGCGATGGTGTCGCCGACTTGAACATCCAAACCTTTGAGTGGACTGTTAACGGCAATACTGCTGATGGTAATGCCGTTGGATTCAAGGCCGATGCCCAAATAAGGGAAGGGGCGTGAGGGCTGCGGATTGCTGACTCCGGTGAAGCCCGCGCCGTAAGCGAGTCCATTGGGGTTGGTGGTGGTTGTGCCACTGCTGACCAGAGGCTTGAAGGTTTTGCCGCCATCATCACTGACACTGAAATAGCCGTAGTTCCAGCCATCGGCGAGTTGATGCCACGCGTCAAAGTTGAGGGTGGCAGATTGAACAGCCGATAGATCAAAGGTGCGTGTGAGCGATGTGTTTTGATAGAGGCCGTTACCAGACCAGTAAAAATGATTATTGGGTTGGTCGGGCATAGGTAGACGCGGGATCGACTGAACGCCGGTAAAGGACAATTGGAATTCGGCGGGTTTGGTGGCGCTCAGGGCGAGGTAACTGGTGCCATATTGATCGACGGCAAGGCGTGGCACCTGAAATGTGAAATTATCTTGTGCGCTGGGTGCGGCAGCGCTCAAGCCTTGAGCGGCTGGCAGCGTATAAGCGAAACGAGTGTCACCAATGGGCGCGTTGAGAACGTTGGTCATGGCAAAATCGGCAAAAACATCCTGCGCGGTGATGGGATTGTCGGTCACAAGGTCGGTGATGCCATGAGCCGCGAGTATGCTGGTGAGTTGATCCATGCCGGAGCCAGACGAGGTGAAGAGTTCACGCAGGATCGTCGAGCCAAAGCGCTGATCGACATAACGCAGGAACATTTGCCCGACAGCGGTGATAGCACTGCGTTCGGTATCGGTACTGGTGAGGGGCAAATCCGGCGTGGCGAAAAATGTTTGGAAGTCCGATGGGCCGATGTCCTTCTGCTGGTATTGGAGCTGCATATACCAGCTTTGGGCTTCGCGCATCCAAGGGGCTTGCGAAGGATTGTTTTGCTCGATGAGCAAACTGTAAAAAGCCCGCATAAATAAGTACAAATAATTGGGATCACTAAGGTCAAGCGATGGCGTGGCCGAGGTGTTGATGGTGAACATGCCCTGTTGATTCGTCCAACCGTTAGCGACCCAAGCGGTGGTCAAGTTGTTGGCAGGATTATAGATGATGCTGCGGGTGGTGTTGAGATCACGGGCAAACAGCACTGTATACCGTTGGTCGCCATCGACATCTGCGAAGGGCAGGCGATCTTTATCCTCAATACCAGCAAAGGTTCTGGGAAACGAGGTAAAGCCACCTTGATTGTCGCGAATTTGGAAATCCACAAAGGCAAGCTGCATGCGGTTGGCAAGGTTATCCATCGCGGTGGGATTATAGTCCATGCCGTTTTCGACCCAGACATCAAGGAAGGCCAGAGTGGAGGCCAGTGTAGCCGTAATCTGGGTGGGTGCGGCATGACCGGATTTGGTTACCCAGAATTGAGCCGTATCACCGATTTTATAGGCTGGGAGTGGCGGCGGCACATCAGGGCCACCTGACCAACCGAGCCAGCGCTGGGCCATCGCCTCAGGATCGCGGACGGTGGATGTCGAGTCCTGTGCGTGCAGGGGAACAACAAGAAGGATGAGCAGCAGGAGTACAGTTAAATACGCCAATTTATTCTTGGTCATTACGTTGCCTTTGCCGAGAATATTCGCGGATGAGGCAGGCCTCATCCCTACACCAAAATTGACAATCTATTTCCTATGCGGGTCGCCATTATACAACGGCATCGATTTTGCATCAGTGTAGATGCGGACGTAGTTTGAGGAAAGTTTTCTCATTTAGGGTTAAGTCGGCTCGTTAACTTGTGGCAAGTGTCCGCTAATCCTATAATCAGAGATAGGTATTAGTATTCCGCATAGGACATTACATGGATATTGGCAGCGAGTTTTCGCATTACAAGGTCATTGAGCATATCGGGCGCGGCGGTATGGCGGATGTGTGGTCGGCGCGTGACAAGCGGCTGAACCGGACGGTCGCCATCAAGACGATTGCGCGTGATTTATCACAGGATAGCGCGACAGAGCCGATTAAGCTGTTCGAGCGCGAGGCGCAGACGATTGCTCAATTGGAGCATCCGCACATTCTACCGATTTATGATTTCGGTGAATTCGAGGGGCAGCTTTATATCGTCATGCGTTATGTGACGGGCGGCTCGCTGGAGCATATGCTGGCGGATGGGCCGATGACGACCGATATGGTTGTACGTCAAGCCAAGAATATCGCCAGCGCCCTTGATTATGCCCACGCCAACCATGTGATCCACCTTGACTTGAAACCCTCCAATATTTTGATGGACAGCAACGAGTCGCCGTATTTGGCGGACTTCGGTTTGGCGACGGTATTGGGGCCGGAAGGACGCGCGGCAAACCCCGGTTACGGGACGCTGCTCTACATGGCACCTGAGCAGTTGACGGCGGGTGAACTCGATCACCGCGCCGATATTTACAGTTTCGCGATCCTCGTATTCCAAATGCTGACTGGTGAACTGCCATTTGATGCCACAACATCGCTGGCGCTCAAGCAAATCCAATGGCAAGAAGACTTGCCGGAAACCGAGAAGATGGGCACCGAAATGGCGGAGGTGCTGACTCCGGTGCTGCGGCGAGGAACTGCGCTTGATCCTGATGACCGTCCGAACACGTTGACGGAATTGGTAAACGAACTGGAAGCGGCAATCGGTAAGCTTAAAGGTGCCATCATGCCAGCGAGCCGCGGCGGCGACTTCGATGATGAAGATGGTGTCGGGCTGCTGACAATCGACCTGAGCGGTGTGATGACGATTGCTGACCAAGGGGCGATGGTACGGCGCGAGGCACAGGATATTTATAACCGCGCACGGAAAGCATGGGCGCACGGGCAAGGTCGCTTTCTGTTGGGCGTGACGCACTTCATGGTGATGAATGATGTCTACATGAATGCGGATGAAAATGGTCTGGAAATTGACGAGGCGGGTTTGCAACTGCTGCTGCGCGGTGCGTTGGAATACGACCACGAAATTGATTATTGGTGGAACAAGCTCGATAAAGATAACCGCCGCTGGGTGGCATTGCATACCATCCGCAGTGAAAGTGCTCCGGCGCGGGCACGGGCTTTTTATCGCCTAGAGACTATCCCAGACGGCGATCCGCCGCGCATCCCAACCTTGGTGGCACAAGCGCTGGCGCTCGAAACCAACGACGATGCCAAGCGAGCCGCGATCAACGTTCTATCGACACGGGCGAAACGCGATTATCCGAGTGGGAATTATCGGGCGGTGGCGCAAGGGTTGACCGGACGACTGTTGACCACGCGCACGCGGGCAGACATCCAACTGCACGCGCCATCCGAGTGGCGAGCCACCGTTTACAGCGAAGATATTGATGAACTGCTGGCGCAAATCGCGCTTGATCCCCGCAGCAGCGAAGCGATTGCCGAACAAGCCGCCCGAACCGTCGGACGCATCCGGTCATTGGCGGCGGTCAAAAAAATCGCTGATGCCCAACGCAGCGGTTCGAAAGGCGCATTAAGGGCGCTGGCACTGGTGCGCGACGAAGCACCCTCGCTGCCGAATGTCGTGAGTCCGCAGGGGCGAATCTACGCGTGGTTTGCGAACACATGGCGGCGGCTGACCGATGATCCGCTTAAAAATGTATGGCGATTTGTATTTGCGCTGCTAGGCGGGACACTAGCGATGGCTTTTTATGTGTTTGCAAGTATCAATTCCCAAGGTATTTTTGCTGCGGAACGCTGGGGGAAGACGATTTCAATTGGTCTGACCTTCGGTATGCTGATGGCGATTCTCACGCTGATTGCTGATGAACTGCCATCGCGTTTGCGCGGATTTTGGCCGTGGTGGGCACGATTTGTTTTCTCAGCAGTAGCCGGATTCATCTGGGGCACACTAGCATGGGCAGCCTTTACGTGGTTTTTCCTTAACTATGATCCAGTATGGGAAGTAATGGCTTATGCGGGGATCGGAACGGCCTTGGGGTTTGTTCTGTCGTCGCAATTTAAGCTGCGCGGTTGGCTAGCACTCTTGATTACCGCAGTAGGCATCTATATCCCAATTTATCTCATGTTTGATTTCAACAATACTGGTGTTTCACCCATTCTGCCGCTGTCGAGCGAAGTGCTGAATAATCCGTTGGCGATTGTGTATTTTCGTTCCCCGGAACAGATATTTACGCTGGGAATTCCGATTGTGTTGTTGATCGCACTGGGAGCGCATTTCCCCGCTGTGGTGGCGGATTTCCGCGCGCTGTGGAAGCGACTGCGACGCAATAAGCAAGCTGTGAATCCAGCCTAAGCGAAACTTGAATTGAACTTTGGTTATGACAACAACGTCATCCTATTGAGTGAGTTATGGATGCTAATTTAGTTTTCCTGTTTATGGCGGGGCTGTCGTCAATCTTCACGCTGTGGCGGGCACTATTTGTGTTTCCGGTGAAGTACAACCGGGGCTGGATCGCGGTTTCGGCGGGCATATTGCTGATCGCTATGGTCGGTTGGTTGGTCATCCCCGCGCAGATAGGCTATGTGGTTGGCGTGTTGTGGCTCGTGCTGGCCTTAGTGCCAAGCCTTGCCCAACGGTTGGCGCTTTCATGGGATACACAAGGCCGATATGCGGCGGCGTTACGGGTGGCGACGCTGGCGCGTGTCTTACATCCGGCAGGGCAACTTCGATATTTACCAGACGTGATTCGATCTCATTGGTATATGACCGATGGAAAATATGATGATGCCAAGGTGATTTTGCAGCGTCTAAGTGACAATCCTGCCACCGAGTTTTATGGCACATCCATGCAGTTTTGGCTGGCTAATGATTACGAAGGCATGATGCACTGGCTCGAAAGCCATTATACGGGGGATGCCTTTCGCCTCGACCCGAATGTCATCATGCGCTATTTGTTTTCACTGGGCACAACCGGCGATTTGAACCGGATGCTGAGTGAATTCAATAATTATCGTTCGACTTTGGAGCGCAGTACAGCGCATCTGAATTATGGACTGCTGTATATTTTCTCGGCCTGTGGCTGTGTGCCGCAGGTGGAGCAACTGGTGGCGAATGCCTTCCAGACCTTCAAGCCGGAATTGAAACAGCAGTGGTTAGCCATGACGCAAGTGGCAGCCGGCGACGTTGAACAGGGCAAAGCAACATTGACCGAGTTGTTGAATGCCCAAGATGGTCAGGTGCGGCGTTCGGTGCAGAATGTTCTGGCACGACCTACCATACAAGCAGACACGGTTTTAAGTGCGGAATCAAAGGCCTTACTGACTCAAATGACGCAGCAGTATCAAAACTATCAACGTTATGCTCGTGGTCAAGCACCGAGTCGGTTGCGCCGCCAATATGTGACGATTGCGCTGATCGTGGTTATCGTGATCGTTTACCTGTTGGAAATTCAGCAGGGCGGCGATATGGATACCGAAACGCTCTACCGCATGGGGGCGTTATGGCCGCCAGCGGTCATCCAAGGCGGCGAATGGTGGCGGCTAATCACCGTTATGTTCCTCCATTTTGGTCTGTTACATGTGGCGCTTAATCTGGTGGCGCTGATCGTCATCGGGCCATCGGTCGAGTCGATGCTGGGGCGGGTACGTTATACGATTGTGTACTTTGTGACGGGCATCGGTTCGGCCTATGCGGCGGTGTTGTTCACGCAGTTGAATTGGGTCCCGCCGATGGTTTATGTGGGTGCTTCGGGCGCGATTATGGGATTATTC
>JACDGI010000533.1 GCA_013821665.1 Anaerolineae bacterium | reverse complement strand
TCCCTACAGTAACGACATTATCTAACATTGAAATAAACCTATCCGGTAAATCTTTAAATCGGGAGCGCACATAGGCGCTCCCCTACACGAATGCGTTTTGAAATCAATAATTTATTGGACAAAGTATAACGTCCACAAGTCCAAAAATTAGCTTAGAAAAACCTCAATAATTGGACAAATTTTCTCATACAATTCTGATACTTTTTCGGCTATAATTAGAACAGATGTACCGGATAAAACAGGAATACATATGAAGCCGAAAAACATCAAAGATCAACAGGGACGCGCACGACATTTGAAAGCCTACATTCTTAATCGTAATATGATTGTGGTGGAAAGCACAACCACACCAACGGCCAACCATGTTGTCACCGTTGAATACGACTCAGAAGGGACGATTCATACGCGCTGCACCTGTCCGTGGGCCATGAATGGTGGCATCGCTTGTGCCCATACGCTGGCAGCTTTGGAAGCATTAGCGGCCAAGCGTGGTCGGGCACTGAGTTTCTGGGAAAGCCGTGACGAGGCGCGGCGGCAAAAACATCGCACCTTCTTTCTGGCAGGTCGCCGGTCTGATGAGGGTCTGTGGATTACAAGCCGACGCGGTTTGTTAGCCTCAGGCTGATTGTTCTAACCCCAATTTGAGCGCCGCCAGAATCCGACGATTTTCGGCGGCGATACTCCTCACCAACATGAATTGCAGCAATTTGAGCGCACCATTCATCTGAACCGTGACATCCCGCGTGAGATCTGTGCCTGCCTCATCGGCTTTCAACTGGTAAGCAATCGTTATATCCAAGCCTGCCGGAATGAATCCCAACAGCTTTAGATTTGTCACCTGATGAAAGGTGAGGTTTTGCGGCGGCTGGCAGACCGTGACTTCGCCGTGCAAACCATTATCGACATACTTTGTGCCTTGTTGCACTGGATTATCGGTGATCTCCATAACCGTTTTGAACAAGTTGGAGGATGGCAACCAATTGTCATAATGGGCGAAATCCGCGAGGCGGTCAAAAACGGCTTGAGGTGGAGCCTTGATGGTGGTACTGAAATGCAGGCTGGGCATAGGCGGTTAGTCCTTGCTATCGGTAATGGTAATTTAGTAAATAGACTGGTAAATAGTTGACGGACGACGTCCGGTTAGATCAAATGAATCGGTGTTTTTCTCGCCAGAGGCTAAAGCCGTCCGGCTCCATATTCCGACAGGAAGCAGGCTAAAGCCCGCTCTGACCTGTCGGCGTACTTGGCTGATTACCGAGTCTATCCTCTTGAAAACACCTTTGTTTACGTGCATTTCATTGATCCGAGTTTATGTCGTTTTATTGATATAACCCTATGTCGCTCAACATGTATGCTGTCCCTAAGAAAATCACTTTTTAAGTGGCGAAGGTGTTAGGATCAGGTTGCACTGATTATTCCAAACCCAATTTGAGCGCCTCCAGAATGCGTTGGCTTTCGGCGGCGATTCCTGACAGCAACCTCGATTGAAACCACTTCAGTACACCGTTGGCTTGTAGCGAGACATCGCGTTCTAAATCTGTGCCTGTGCCATTGGCTTTTAACTGATAAGCAATCGTTATATCCAGCCCTGCCGGAATCAAGCGCAGCAGTTTGAGATGCGTCACCTGATGAAAAGCAATTTTCTCAGGTGAGCGGCAGACGGTGACTTCACCATACATGGTCGAGTTTCTGCCTTTATCGACATAGGTTGTGCCCAAACGCACCGGATTATCGGCAATCTCCAAGGTGGAATTGTAGTGCGGCGATGGCTCTAACCAGTTGTCATAATGGGCGAAATCGGCGATGCGATTAAAGACCGCTTTGGGTGGCGCGTTGAT
This sequence comes from Anaerolineae bacterium, assembly GCA_013821665.1. Taxonomy (GTDB): domain Bacteria; phylum Chloroflexota; class Anaerolineae; order Aggregatilineales; family Phototrophicaceae; genus CFX2. The sequence continues at coordinate 3,997 of JACDGI010000533.1, read as the reverse complement.
AGTGGTGCTGAAATGCAGCGTGGGCATGGGCGGTTAGTCCTTGGCGATTAGGTCACCTGTAGGGGATATTATACACCGGTGGTTCTGTTCAAATGCGGCAGGATGGGATCAGGAACCCACTTTTCTGCCGAACTCTTCACAGGATGACATTTTTGTCGGTTTATAAGGAAAAACGAAATTGCACCGAATGGTCTCAGACCATTCCCTACGCGAAAAAGCCGCATAACTTTTTAAATATGAACATTAAATGCAGCCTTATTCCAGCGGTTATTAGGCATAAGTTTGGTGTATGCGGTAAAGTCGGGCAACTTATTTTGTCCGAGCATGGGAGAAACCGATGCAGCGCAAGACAATGAGGGGTGTGCTGTTGATTGTGGCACTCGAGCTGCTAATGGTGGGCGCAAGCCGTTTGCTGGTGCTGCATCAAATCCGCATGGGTGGTGACGAGATTTGGTCGGTGTGGCAATCGCTGGGCACACCGCAGCAAATTATGGATTGGACACCCTACGATTGGACGCCCGGTTATTATCTGACGTTAGGGTTGTGGCGCGGTTTCGTGGGGATGCTGCCCTTCGCTCTGCGCATGTTGTCGGTATTGATGCTGCTCATCGGCTGCGCGGCGTTATATCGGGTGGCATGGCGTTTAGGTGGACAGCGTGCGGCCTTGATAGCAATCCCTGCTTATGGCGCACTCGGATACATTGGTGTGCTGGGAACCGAGGTGCGCGGGTATGCCCTGCTGCTGGGTCTGCTGCCATTGGCGCTGTGGTTTTTACTCCGATTTTATTCGCATCCGAGTTGGCGGCGTGGTGTGCCATTGATTATCACGCTGGCGGCGATGCCTTACATTTCGCTGAGCGCATTTGTCACCTTCGGTATGGTTGGTTTATTCAGTTTGATTGTCTACGGCAGACGCTCATGGAAGGCTTAGCTGCCCGCGCTGGTCACAATTGCGTTGGTACTGCCTATTGTATCGGATAAGCTGACGCTGGCACGGACGCGGGTGGTCGCCACACAAACAATTGTCCTCCCTGCGCCGCTGATCGCTTTCGGTAATCTGTTTCGGGATTATCTAGGACGTGGTTGGATCGTGTGGGTGGTGATCCTAATCGTCAGCATCGGACTGCTGCTGCCCCGTTTACGCGCCAACCGTCCAGCGCTGGCGCTGCTGCTGTGGGTAGTGGGTGGTGTCGTCCTGATGTACGTTTTAAACCCTGTGCTGGGGTTTTTCTTGGCACGATATTCGTGGTGGGTGATGATGGGTATCGCGCTGTTGGTGGCGCTGGGGTTGGCTTATCTGCCGAAACAGGCTGTCACTGGCGCGGCTGTGATCCTGCTGGGACTGAGCTTCGTGGCGACACCCCTGAATGAGCAAAGTTCGGCGCTGAACGACAATCTGGAATGGCTGCACACCCATATCCAGCCGGGTGACGCGCTGGTAATCGACCCTGCCAACAACTGTGGTAGTCCTAGCGAGTGGGATTATGCGATACGGGCATATTTCCCGGATGGGCTGCTGGTGGCGAGCAATCCAGACGGATACCGGCGGGTGTGGTACGTGACATTTAATGGACGACAAACACCGGCTTTGTCGCATCAAATCTCAGATCAGGGTGTGGCTGAAGAGTTCGTAGGGCCAGCGGGTTGTTTCATCCAACTGAACCAAGCAGCACCGGATGTGAATGGCATATTATTTGAAAACGGGATGCGCTTTCATGGTGTCGATGTGCTGGATGCCGATGGGCGTTTGTGGTCAGCGCCAGCGGTACGACATGAAGGCGAAACTGTCACCATCCGGTTATGGTGGTCAGCCGATAAGCCAATTGATCTGGATTACAGTGTGGGAACCTATATTCTGGGCGGCAGTCTGCTGGCACAGGTGGATGGCGCACCGCAATTGATCTTCCCTGAGAAAGCGCCTCACGAAACCAGCCGTTGGAAAACTGATCAGCTTTATATTGAAGAGCGCACGCTCAAATTACCGGATCAATTTCCGATTGGCGATTATACCTTCAACCTTGATCTGGCTGTGTATGACTCGCAAAGCAACCAACGGGTAAACGCGCCGGGTGAAGATGCTGACCATCTACTGCTGATGCGGCAAATCTTCGTTAAGGCGTGGTAATGCTCGGCTTAGGTTTAGGTTCCATGCGATAGAGGCTGTCAAGTTCCGCCGCCGAGGTCACAGTGACTTCCAAATCTTTGAGCAAGCCGTTGGTGAGGCCGTAAACCCAGCCGTGAACGGCCAATTCCTGTCCGCGCCGCCATGCGCCCTGCACGATGGTGGTGTGACACACGTTACGGACTTGCTCGATGACATTAACTTCGCAAAACTGGTTCAGGCGGTCGTGCTCATCGGTGATGCTGTCTAAGGGCGGGTCGTGACGCTGATAAATATCCTTGAGATGTCGCAGCCAATTATCAATCAAGCCGAACTCTTTGTGCTGCATGGCTGCCGTCACACCACCACAGCCATAATGCCCGCAGACGATGATGTGCTTGACCTTCAATACTTCAACGGCGTATTGGATCACCGAGAGGCAGTTGAGATCGCTGTGGACGACGATATTAGCGACATTGCGATGCACAAAGACTTCACCGGGCATCAGTCCCATGATTTCATTGGCTGGTACGCGGCTGTCGGCACAGCCAATCCATAGATATTCCGGTGATTGCTGTGCGGCGAGTTTGTGGAAGAACTCAGGATCTTCCTTTTGCATGGCTTCAGCCCAAGCGCGGTTATTTTCGAAGATGTGTTTTAGCCTGATCAATTGTTGTTCCTTGAAAACTCAGAATGCTTTACTGACTCGATTATCGAACGTAACAAGCCAACCCCTACCCTAACCCTCCCCCGCAAGCGATGGAGGGAACCAGATAAATACAATGGTTTATCGGCTCACAACTTTTGAGAAGTCACTTAACTTTGCATTTCTTTGACGACGTTGAGGACATACTGGCAGTATTCGTTGTCTTTAATGTTGCGAATTTGCAGTTGATCGGGCTGAATATAGCCCATGCGCAGCGCGATCTCCTCCAAACAGGCGATCTTCAAGCCCTGCCGCGCTTCGACGGCTTGCACGAACATTGAGGCTTGCAGCAGTGATTCGTGGGTTCCAGCATCCAGCCACGCGATACCGCGCCCGAATTGCGCCACCTTGAGCTGACCTGTCCTCAAATATTCGTTGTTGACATCGGTTATTTCGAGTTCGTTGCGCGGGGAGGGTTTCAGATTTTTTGCGATCTGGACGACCTGATTGTCATAAAAATAAAGTCCGGTGACCGCAAAGTTCGAGCGCGGCTGTTTGGGTTTTTCTTCGATGCTCAAGACGCGATCTGATTTATCAAACTCGACCACACCATAGCGTTCGGGGTCTTTGACTTGATAGGCAAAAACAATGGCCCCACTCTCTATTTTAGCGGCCTGTTGGAGCTGCTCGGAGATGCTGTAGCCGTAAAAAATATTGTCGCCCAAAATCAAACAGACATTATCGTCGCCAATGAAATCAGCACCGAGCAAGAAAGCCTCGGCAATCCCGCGCGGCTCGGTTTGCCCGACATATTGGATATTGAGTCCCCATTGTTTACCATCTTTCAAAAGTCCCTGAAAGATGGGCAAGGCGGACGGCGTACTGATCAGCAAAATATCGCGGATACCAGCTAACATCAGCATCGACAACGAATAATAAATCATCGGTTTGTCATAAACCGGCAGCAATTGTTTGCTCATGACTTCGGTCAGCGGATACAAACGCGTTCCATGCCCTCCCGCTAAAACAATACCCTTCATCGGCTTTCACTCCTTGCGATTTGATCTTAAGACTTTAAATCAAATCGCCTACTTTTCCCACTGTTAGGTTGTATGAAAGTAAGATGCGCTACATGGTGCATGATCGATGGGTGTCTTTTGATGAGGCAATAAAAAAGGCGAACCGCTATGGCACGCCTTTTTTGAGTGTGATGAGAGTGCCGTGTTTAGACGGGTTCTTCGCGCACGATT
>JACDGI010000532.1 GCA_013821665.1 Anaerolineae bacterium | reverse complement strand
CCCTTGACCGATTGATGCAAAACCGGACAACGATTATTGTCGCTCACCGTTTGAGCACCATCAAAGTGGCGCACCGCATCGCTGTGGTGGATGAGGGTCGAATCGTGGAATTGGGTACACATGACGAACTGATGGCGCTGAATGGCTTGTATGCTCACCTGTACACGATGCAGTTCCGTAATCCAGACGAAGAATTAAGTGTCGCTGTCAGCAGACCGCAATCGAACCGTAACAGTACAGTTAGGACACCAGTATCAACGCCGAGTTTGGTTGGAGCGACCCTGTAATATCTGCACACCAAACATTGAGGACGTTACGAAAGGCACATCTTTGGGTGTGCCTTTTGATTCCTGCCGACTCGCTTAGGACTTGGATGCAGCGCTGTAGTACGCTTGGTTTTCGCCATCGCGCCCGCGTACAACGCGCTTGCCTTTCAATGTGCCCTTTGTCTCGGTGACAACCGTATGCTGTCGTTCAGTTTTGCCTCTCTCGAAATAGATAACCACCCAATCATCGGTTTTGCCGAGTTTATGCGCTTGGGCGGTGTTGGAAAAGAGGGCAGTAAATTTCCAGTCGTCCTGTTTGGTGTGGAGAACAGGCAGCCAGACTTCATTGTTCGGGTTAAATCGGCGAGGCGCGATTTTGGTGAGTTTGTCGTCTTTCACACCTTGGCGATAATCCGCATCAATATCGAGCAGCAGTTTGACGCTGGGACGGTCTCCGGCCTGAGTGTTTGCTTTTTTATCGTCACCGCTGGTTCGTTCGTGCTGCTGGGAACGAGCCGAACGGCTCAACAAACCGGTGAGGGCGGTTTTGACCCCTTCCAGTCGCTTCTGACCAAACCCCTCAACAGATGCTAATTGTCCATTATGCGCCGCCTCTTCCAACTCCGGCAGCGTCTTGATGTGCAGTTGGTCAACAATTCGTCCCGCCAGTTCTTTGTCGATACCGGGGACATTGGAGAAAGTCCGTTCCGGCGAGTCGGAGGCTTCCAGTTCTTCAAGTAAAGCCGATTTACCGGATGTGATGTATTCCCCAATCACTGAAACAATCCCGCTGCCAATGTTGGGCAGGGCATCTAGCTTATCGGTCTGGTTGTTGTGGATAAATCCAGCCACCGATTTGTTAGTATCGCGGATGCTTTGCGCTCCCTCGCGGTAAGCCCTTACACGAAAAGGATTGGCATTCTGGGATTCAAGTAAGTCTGCGATTCGTTCGAGCATTTGGGTAATCTGGGCGTTACTTTCACCTTTTGACATTTCTGTTCTCCAATCGCTAGAGAAGACTTTTAAGTGAAGCCATTGTACAAAATGGGCGTTAAGATGATATGAGTTTTAGCCGAAAACAGTTTGGTATCTGTATAGCATTTTGTACCTTTTTTTAGGGTTCATGAATGCTGGCTAAATACGAAGAAGATAATTACGACACACGTTAAGAATATATAAATTATGAACTTGCAACGTGTGAAAAGTAAAAATTTTCGCGTAAGGTCATGAATTAATTCCGATATTCGTAAATAATTGTCAATTGGTGTCCAAAAGTACTACGACTTAAAAAGTTTATTGTCCTATAGTTGAGATGTTTATTCGCAATTATTCGATCAAACCTCATATCTGCAATAGGTGTATACGTCTCATGATAGAACAACCTACACGTCGTATGCCTAATCTTGATGGTGAAGAGCCAACTATTCGATGGGGTACGGCAACACTTGGGGCAGACTCAGCTATAAAACTGCATGTGCTGGGTATGCCAGCGCCGATTGTTGTTTACCTTCAGCCAGCCATTATCTTGGGGCGCGCCGATAAAGAGAGTGCTACCGATATGGATGTGGATTTAACACTTTTTGGGGCGGCAGATTGCGGTGTATCACGGCAGCACGCTGTCCTCGAACTGTTACGCAAAACGGTTATGCTCACGGATTTGGGCAGTACCAACGGCACATTTCTCAATGATCAACGGGTATTGCCCCAGCAGCGGCGGGTGGTACGCGACAATGACGAAATTCGCTTGGGTAAATTGATCATCCATATTTACTTTTAAGTGGCGAAGTCGGTTATTCGGTTGCATGTCTTGAGCATCTCGACTGAGCAGCCGTAGTTTAAATGCAAATTGTTGGATATAAAGCACGCCATAGAGTGTGCTTTTTTATTTGACAATCCCTCCACATATTGTTCACCGCACTTATAAAGCAACCATATTAACGCTTCTCGTGATGAAGGAATCTTATATTCGTGAATTATTGATGAATACACGTAGAATATAAAAAAACAGGCGTATAATTTTTAATGTTATGTAATAAAAATCTTCTTCCTATTTGTTAGGAGTTTCTTCATGCAGGTTAGTTTTGTCATTGTTTCCTTAGCAATTTCCATGATTATTTCGACAATCCTTGTCATCCAAATATGGGGGCAGCGGGCAACATCTGGAAGAGCTTCCACACTGATTGCTTTGCTCATGATTGCGGTCATGTGGTGGACTCTCCTTTACGCCGTAGAGCTTGCCAGCACATCCGAAGCAGTGAAGTTGTTTTGCTTCCGATCTAAGTTTCTGGCGATTGTATTTGTGCCCGTTATTTGGATGCTTTTTGCACTCGAATATACCGGACGTACTCAATGGTTGATGCCACGTCGGATTGCGCTGTTATCTATTTTCCCTGCCATTACGACGCTTCTCGTATGGACCAACCCCATACACAACTTAATGTGGAAATCATTAGGGGTGGCTGCTCTTGGGGATCTTTCACTTGTCACGAATTCGACAGGCATATGGTTTTGGGTTCATGCTGCATATTCCTATGTGCTGATTATGGCTGCGACCTATTTATTGTTTCGCCAATTTGCTGGATCGCCGGGTGTTTATCGTCGGCAGTTGATAGCACTTTTAATATCGGTTACTGCTCCCATGATTGCCAACGCAGTGACCATCTTCGGAAACCAGCCTATTGATTACACACCCTTTGCCTTTGCAGCCACTGGTTTAGCTTTAACATGGGGATTGCTGCGCTTTCAACTTTTCAATCTGTTGCCAGTTGCTCGAAATGTTGTTGTCGAGAGTATGCCGGATGGGGTATTGGTACTGGATGCGCAAGGTCGTATCGTGGATCTCAACCCCAGTGCCAAACGCATCATCAATCAAACGACACCGGATGTCATCGGACTGCACATTGCCAAAGTTTTAGAACGCCTTGATACCAAGTTGGATATTCTCAAATGGAGAGAACAAACCGGCGTTGTTCAAGATGAATTGGTATTGGGGCAGGCCGATAACCAGCGCGTTTTAGATGTTCATGTCTCCCCACTTTACGACCGTCGCCAACAACTATCAGGCCGTGTTGTCATGTTTAGGGATATTACAGATCGCAAGCAGACAGAGAAGCAAATCCGTGATCAGAACGAGGCTTTAATCAAGACGAATCAGGATCTGGCGGAAGCCCGTAAACAAGCTGAACAGGCTACCCAGCTCAAAAGCCAGTTTTTAGCCACCATGTCCCATGAATTGCGTACACCCCTTAATGCGGTTATTGGCTACACGGAAATTCAACTCATGGGTATTTCGGGTGAATTAACCGAGAAGCAGCGCGAATATCAGGATCGCGTTCTCGCAAATGCGCTCCATCTACTTGGACTCATTAACGATATTCTTGATCTATCGCGAATTGAAGCCGGACGAATGGATTTGCTCCTAAAACCGTTTAAATTGCGAAAATGGTTGGATGAGATTGTTATGCAAATCAAGGTTTTAGCCGAAGAGAAAAACTTGAAGGTCGAACTGGAAGTCGAAGAACGTTTACCCGATGTCATGGTTGCTGATTCCGAGCGGCTCAAACAAGTTGTAATTAACCTGCTGTCCAATGCCGTAAAATTTACCGAATCGGGCTTCATCAAAATTGCGATTGCCCAGAATGATACCGAAACATGGCGCATTGATGTCAGCGATAGTGGCATTGGTATTCCTGCCCATGCACAGGAGACCATTTTTGAAGAATTTCGGCAGGTTGATAGCACCTCACGTCGCCAATTTGGCGGCACCGGCTTAGGGCTGGCGATTGTCCGCAAACTGGTGCTAATGATGGGTGGGCATATCCGGCTGAAAAGCGAAATGGGCAAAGGTAGTACATTTACCATCACACTACCGAACAGTGTAGAAATCAGCAAAATGCTTGAGTTACCCGCAGCCGTGCAATTGGAGGCACAAACAGTATGACCGATCAGAATCTCGCCCCGGTGATTTATAATCCGACACTCAGTGATGTAAAACAGTGGGTTGTGCTTCTTGTTGATGATGAGCCTGATAATCGCACAATTGCTGAAACCGTATTGTCATTTAGCGGTGCGAAAGTTTATACCGCAACACATGGCGTGGATGGGTTAAAATTGCTCGAAACCTTAGTACCGTCTTTTGTTTTGCTAGACCTATCGATGCCGGTTATGGACGGTTGGGAAATGCTCAAGCAGCTTCGTACCAATTCGAAAACCCAATACATCCCTGTGATTGCTTTGACAGCCCACGCGATGGCAGGTGACCGCGAAAAAGCACTCGAAGCTGGATTCAATGGTTATATTGCGAAGCCATTTCGGATTGGCACCTTTATGTCCGAGTTGAATAGCTGTCTCCATGAATTGGCTGAGCCTACGAGCGGACAGGCGGCTAAATGAGCGATCAAAAGTGGCAAATTCTCATCGTTGAAGATGAGTACGACAGTATGCAGATGGTCACTGCCATTCTGCGCTTTCACAATATTGGTGTTTTGCTTGCCCATAACGGAAGAGAATGTCTTGAACTTCTCGATAATAATGCAGTCACTTTAGTGCTGACTGATCTGTCCATGCCAGAGATGGATGGTTGGGAGACCCTCAATGCGATTCGCGCCAATCCTCGAACGAAAATGATTCCGGTGGTGGCAATCTCGGCTTATCATTCTGTTGAAGTGGCTGAAAAAGCGTTGACTGCTGGCTTCAATGGATTTTATGCGAAGCCCGTCAGTGCCAAAACGTTTGTGCAAAATTTGGAGAAATTGATCTCAGCACAATAACGCAGGACGACGCAAACATATAATCAAAAGCGAAGGGCGATACTGTTATCGCCCTTTTGTTTGAACGTATCTGAAGTGTCTTACTCGACGGTCACACTCTTGGCGAGATTACGCGGTTGATCGACATCGGCACCCCGCAGCACAGCAATATGGTAGGCCAGTAATTGCAGGGGGATAACCGCGACCACTGGACTGAGAAGGGCTGGTGTTTGCGGCACATAAAGGACATGGTCGGCTTTATCAGTGATAGCCGTGTCGCCCTCAGTGGCAATCGCAATCACGATGCCACCCCGCGCTTTAGCCTGTTCAATCTGGCTGACCATCTTCTCGTAAAGTGAGTCTTTGAGCGCGATGCACAGTACCGGCATTTGCTCATCTATCAGCGCAATCGGCCCATGCTTCATCTCGCCAGCCGGATACCCCTCGGCGTGGATGTAGCTGATCTCCTTGAGTTTGAGCGCACCTTCCAAGGCAATCGGATAGTTGATGCCGCGTCCCAAATACAGGAAATCGCTGTAGTGCTGGAGGAGGGCAGCCAATTCTTTCACTCGTGGCTCGGTTTCTAGTGCACGTCCTACCAGATCCGGCAAGCGACCCAAATCGAAGGCATACTGCTGACGTTTTTCAGGCGTTAGCGTGCCACGTAGATTGCCAAGGTGTAGTGCCAGCAAATACTGGTCAACGATACTGGCGGTGAAGGCTTTGGTGGAAGCCACACCGATTTCTGGCCCCGCGTTCATGGTGATATAACCGTCACTGACGCGCATGGCTTGGCTGCCGACGTTATTGACGATGCTCCACAACGTAGCGTGTTT
>JACDGI010000531.1 GCA_013821665.1 Anaerolineae bacterium | reverse complement strand
CTGCATCTCATCCTGAACGCGCTCGATTCCTGCGGCTGTGAGCGCTTGATTCAATTTCGTCATTCCTTCTTTAGTATCGACAAGACCGGTTCCAAGTGGAGCACCGAACTCATCTTTAACGGCTGAAATCGACGCGATTTCTGTCTCTACAGCAGATCGGTCAAATGTAAAACCAAGTACAGGTGATGGACGAGCATTGCGATTCAAATCAGCCGTTTCAGGCCATGCCCCTACCTGTGAAATATCACTGTAATAGGAGTTGAAGACATTCCCATACATCCAGTCGGTATTCGGGTTATAACCGGTATCGCCGAAACTTGTCTTGCCACCCGCCGGTTTGATAAGTAGTTTTTCTTTGTCCGACCATTCCCAATGAGTCCCTTCAATACCTTTGCAAAGCATGTTGTAGAATACCGGATCAGAGTTGACCAGTTCGAGGAATTTAACAGCTAACTCTGGATGCTCAGAAACGGAACTCACACCAGTCAATGTAGCGGTTACGCCACCAGTTGTCAGCAAGGGTTCGGCAAGGGCTTTACTGGTAACCTCCCAGCCCCAACGGGCTTTTACCTCTGCGTTGCCACCGGGTTTGACAACGTCCGACACGCGCACTGCGTATTGACCCGCTTTCCACGCATCGTCCATCTCATCCCACAATTTTACATCGGCTGGAGCATAACCCGCTTGATACCAGCGGCGGATCAATTCAGCAGCTTGTTGATATTCATCGGTCTGACTATAGACCTTGACCTGAGCCGAATCATCCGTACTCTTTACGACCAGCATAAAATCCTGTGGGTCGTAGCCCCAGTTTTCCTCTGTTAAGAGAGGGGATAGATTATAAGTAACATGTGTGAGCTTATCATCTTTATCGGCGTATTCTTTGACAGCAGCCATAATCGGTTCTAAGTCTTCGTAGGTTGTTAGCTTCGCAAATGCATCCTCAAGACTGAGTGCCTTCATGACATCAGTACGGATATAGGGGCCGAAAGGCTTTACAAAAATTTGTTGGTTGATAGCGCCGTAGATCTTGCCACCTACCCGGGCAGCATCCCATGTTTTTGCAGTCAAGCTAGCCCAATACTTCGGTGCCAGTTCGGGCAACATGTCGTCGATAGGCGCTAAATATTCTTGATTGATGTTGGTATAATAATTGTTCACCCAAGGTGCAGTAAAACCGATGTCGTATTTTTCAGCAGAAGCATTAATGAGACCAATTTGTTTGTCGAACGCTCCCCACTCGATACTGCGGAGTTCGATGGTCGCTCCAATGCGTTCTGCCATGTAAGCACTAAGTGCATCTTGAACCTTTTGCACATCTGGCTGCGCTGCCCCCGGGAAAATGTACACTAGTCGCGGTAAATCTTGAAGGCGATTGGGTGCTGCAGCAAGCTTTGAGAGTCCCGAAAGGCCGAAACTGCTGGCAAGTGCTGCTCCGCCAACTGTTTTGAGAAACCCGCGTCTCGAAATTTTATTTGTCATGAGTAAAGCTCCTTTTATGCCGATCTATTTAAAAAATGCATTCTCTAACGGCTGTGTATGAGCCGAGAATTGCCCTTACTTAAACGCCCCCAAGGTCACACCCCGAACAAGATAACGTTGGAAAAATAGGAAGAAAATGGCGGCAGGTCCGGTTGCCAACACTGCCATAGCCAACTGCGTCGTTTGGGATGGCACATCGCTGACAGCTATATTGCCAACCGCACTTTGCAACTGCATGGCTTGAACGTTGCTTTGGATGATGTAAAGCAGGTATTGCAGCGGATAAAGATGAGAGTCGCGGATAAAATACAGTGCCGTTGTCCAGTCATTCCAGTAATTAAGGGCTGTGAATAATGCAATGGTTGCCAACGCAGGTTTGGCAAGTGGTAGGGCGATGGAGATAAAAATGCGGAATTCGCCTGCACCATCCACACGCGCGGCATCAATTAAATCAGCAGGAAGCGAGGCAAAGTATGTGCGTAAAATTAAAACATAGAAGCCGACTACGAAGTAAGGTAGCAAAAATGCGAAGACTGTATCTTGAACACGCAAATACTGGGTCATCAAGATGTAATAAGGCACGATGCCGCCGTTAAACAGCATGGTGAAGAAAACAATGAACGAAAGAGGCTTTCGTAATATGAAATCCGGGCGCGATAACGCATAGGCCAGCATCGACATCAGTGTTACAGCCACCACTGTACCCAGCACAGTAGTAAACATCGTCACCGCGTAAGCGCGCAAAATGACACCCGGACTGCGAAGGATTAAGTCATAAGCCTGTGTACTAAATTGCTGTGGAATGAGGTTATATCCACTGCGTGTAAGTGTCTTTTCGTCGGTTAAAGATGACGAAATGATAAGCACTAGCGGAAGCAACGAGCACAATGCAAAAAATATTAAAACGAGATGGATACTGAATCGACCAAACCAATTCATAACCTGATCCACATCTTGCCGCTTTTGCTGACGGATTTTTTGGTTATAAGTGACCATTATGTCCCCTAAAAAAGCGACAGCGGTTCGTCTGCGCGTTCGATACGCCGCACGATCCAGTTAAAAAAGATGACCAGAACGAAACCGATAATTGACTGGTAGAACTGGGCAGCCGCAGCCATGCTGACGTTCTTGGTGACAATCAGTGAGCGATAGATAAACGTGTCCAAGACATCCGTTGATGGATAAAGAAGTGGTTGATTGCGCGTGACTTGAAAGAACAGGCCGAAGTCAGCATTCATTATGTAAGCCATCGCAAGCAGCAGGTTAATCACGACCAATGGCAGCACCATTGGAAAGGTGACATAGCGAAATTGGTGCCATTTGTTTGCGCCATCAATGCGCGCAGCTTCAAATAACTGCGGATCAATAGCTAACATGCCCGACAAATAGATCAGACTGCTAATTCCCATGCCATTCCATAGGCTTGTCAGCAGTAAAATGATCGGCCAATACTTGGGCGAGGTATACCAAGAAATAGGATGCAGCCCCAAATGTTGGAGTGTCGTATTGATGAGGCCGTTTTCGGTTGCTAACAAAGCGTAAACGAAATAGGAAACCACAACCCAAGAGATAAAACGAGGTAACAACAGCATTGTCTGGTAATACTTGGTTAGAGCGCTCGAATAAACTTCGAAGAGCAACCACGCAATGAACATGGCAAATACTGCACCGACCACAATAAACAATAAGTTAAGTGTGATGGTATTTACGGTGGCCCGCAGCGCTGTATCGGTGGCAAATAGAAACTCGAAATTTTTAAAGCCTACAAATTCACTCCCAAACACACCTCGCCGCACTTTAAAATCGGTGAAAGCGATCCATACTCCAATCAAAGGCAGATATTTGAATACGATGATCCACACAAGTGCCGGCAGCGCCATCAAAAACCAAATAAGATTACGACGAAAAATATGCCCTCGCATGGACTGCCACAGGGATTGGCGCAGTTTTCTCGGAGCAGAAATATCGGACTGGGTGTTACTATTTAGCGATGCATTCATAAGCTTACTTTGTAAAAATAATAGATTATTAAGATTCTAAAGTGACCCATTGACCTAGTGGTCTGACCACTTTATAATCGATTGTAGGTAGTTTTGATGTTTGTGTCAATACAACACTTTATGAAGTTAATTTTATGAGTGTAAAAAATTCCATGTCTATAGTAACGATCACTGCTTCAGTTCCATCAGTTAGTACCCCTTCATGGGCAGTTTGGCAGCGTAAACTCATCGACACGATGAGCAAATCGGTCTATCCATTTTTATCAAAGTACACAGAAGCGGATGGCACGTTGATTTGGCGTGAATATCATGACGATAGTTATCAATCACGTGATGGCGCTGACGACTTTTACGAAAGCTTTTACAATTGGGCTCTGCTTTATTTGTTAGGTGGCGGCGATCACTTGCTCGAATTCGCACAGCGCGAATGGGATGCTGTCACCCAACAATTGACCAAGCTCGGTCTTGTTAATAAGGAATATGAACGTGGTTATGACCAGTTTCATCAAGGGGAGAGTTATATCTATTTTTATTTTCTATGCCTCGTCAATCCTACCCACCCCCAATTGATTGAACGTGCAAAACGATTTGCGGGTTTTTACCTGAATGAAGACCCCGATGCACAAAATTATGACGCAGACAATAAGATTATTCGTGCGCCACACAATGGCAGTGTTGGCCCTCGCTGGGGCTACTTTGACGGTGAAATCAGTTATGCGTGGTATCCGTATATGTCTCCTTACGGTTTGCCATATGAAGATGTTGAAGGCGTTTCGTCATATGAGGATCTCAAAGACCCAATTCTTGCCCAGCGAATGGGACAAGTCATGGAAGCGCGTATGGGTAAAGGGGATGTAGCGACTAATCTTATTGTCACTAGCCTTGTCGCAAATGCTTACTTGATGACGGGAGAAGACAAATATCGTGAATGGATTGTGGACTATGTCGATGCTTGGCGTGATCGTGCAAAGCAAAACGGTGGACTACTTCCCGATAATGTCGGGCTTTCCGGCCATGTTGGTGAATATATAAATGGCAAATGGTATGGTGGACTCTATGGTTGGAGTTGGCCGCATGGATACTACAACATTGGTATGGCAGCAATTGTTGCAGGGACGAATGCTTATCTTCTTACCAGCAACAGTGAATATCTTGATCTTCCACGGAGTCAAATTGATGCTATCTATCAACTAGGGGAAACACATACGCTTGGTTCGCTTGCCATGAGTTTAGGGCATCACTGGATTGGGATGCTGCATGAACATACTCCTGATACGAAAGTCTTTGTCGTACCTTATCGCTACCAAGATTCCGGCTGGTTCGACTATCAAATACCGACACCGGTTTACCCTATAGCACTTTGGAACCTAACATTCCAACAAGAAGATTGGGCACGAGTCGAGCAATTGCGCAACGCAAGCCTGACCGATTGGCGACAGGTTATCCCATTTCGTAATAAAGAAGATGCAGGTCACGAACAACCATGGTTATGTTTTCTGAAGGGTGAAAATCCCTCATATCCTGAAACCATATTGAGTGAAAGTTACTTTAAAGTTGCCCGACGTATGGAAATGATTCGTCAAGATAAGAGTGACCTCACTCAGGTTAGCATACATCACTGGCAAGAACTCAACCCTGTCACAACCGAAGCCCTGATTCAGCTAACGTTGGGCGCTCCACAGGTTATTTACAACGGTGGATTGCTAATGTGTCAGGTACGTTATTTTGATGTACAGCGTCAGCGTCCTGGTTTGCCAGACGATACTGCTGCTTTGGTAGAAAAGATTGAAGCTGACCATATCGTTGTGCAGCTTATTAACTTAAGTGTATTCGAAGCACGTGATGTCATCATACAAGCTGGTGCGTTCGGTGAACATCAGTTTATCAGTGCTGAATATGAGAAGCGCACTAGCGAATACCCCGGCGTTCATGGGCCAAGCGGTTACGCTGCGCCAGAACTGAGTAGTGAAACGCGTACGATTACTATTAATGATAATTTGCTGCGGGTACAGCTTCCTCCAACTACTGAAATTCGGCTGCAATTAGAAATGAAGCGCTTTGCCAACACGCCTTCTTATCACTTACCTTGGGATCGTCTATCATGATTACTTCGCTGCCAACTCGACAAGTGGGGAAAACGGCATTAAATGTGCCGCTGATTGGTTTCGGGACTGCACCGTTAGCAACTGCTCCGGGATGGAAAGGTACACAACCTATTCCTGAAGACCAGGCGTTGCAAGCACTTCAATATGCTTTCGATCACGGTATTCGTTTTTTTGATACTGCACCTGCTTATGTCACAGGATTAGCCGAAACGCGTACAGGCAAACTACTTGTGCAGCTTCCTCGCGAGCAATTTGTGGTTGCCACTAAAGTTGGCATCGATATCAC
>JACDGI010000530.1 GCA_013821665.1 Anaerolineae bacterium | reverse complement strand
GCGTAGCGCTTCCCGTTTGAACTCGTCGCTGTACTGCTTCTTTTCAATCATTCTCATGCTCTCCTCTTCATTCACTTTATTTTACAAGGAGAGACTCACACACTCCATTTTATTAGGGTAATTCCAGTTCTCAGCGCGGTGCTTGCCACATTTGGCGGTATTGTACTGGCTTCTCGAACAGATTCAGGTGCGGTGAAAGGTGAGGTTTCTCGCTCAAATCCCAAAGTGTCGTCCTGTGAAAGTTCGGAGGGGAGGGGGTTAGACTTGCAACATGAGTTAAATAAATTAACTTTAAGTACAAAATACGACACACATTTCGATGGTTCTTCTTTCTATCCGCTGCTTGTTTCTTGAAATGATCTTGCAAACCAGTTAAGTTGGATTTAAGGTTACTTTGAGCCGCAGTTAAAACAGCCTACTCCTTTTGGACATATTCTAAGACTGTAAGTTGATCGTGTTAAGGAGTTCAAAATGGCATCAGGAATGACACCCGCAAAACGCTTCGCAGTTCGTACCTCGTTGGTAGCGGGTAGCACACTAGCAATGGTCGTCGGCGCACAAAGTCTGATTCTGCTCGACACCACATCCAGCAGTGCAGTCGCCAGCAGCGCCGCTTCAATCGTCAATACAACTGCGAGTTCAACAACCGATAGCATCGGCTCAACCGTCGCAACATCTACGGTCAGTACCATCCGTCAGGCAACTTCAGATACATCCACCACAAATGTTGTCGCCGTGGTTCCGACAACACAGGTTGTTCAACCGACCACCGTTCCTTCCGTACCGACCACGCGCTCAAGCCGTTAAGCATTTTCAGTAATTCAACGTAAATGCTGTGAAAATGACTCACCTATAGGATTGGTTCCCTCCATCGCTTGCGGGGGAGGGTTAGGGTGGGGGTTTGCATTCGCATTACTTTATTGGTACTACCGAGGTTTATCATGACACGCTTCACCGTAGCCTTTCGCGCAATGGGATGTCAGGTCAATATCTGGCTGGAAACAGATCAGGATGGACAACGCTTACTCCAAGCGGTTCCGGCTGAAGTTGAAGCCATTGAGGCTGTCCTCTCGCGCTTCCGCCCTGAAAGCGAACTCTCGCGTTTAAATCAGCAGCCCGGACAGTGGGTTGAAGTCAGCGAGACCTTACTCGCCAATATTCTCGCCGCCAAGCAGGGCGCACGCATCACCAATGGCCTGTATCATCCACTGCTTCTCGATGCTCTGGTCGCCGCAGGTTATGACCGCAGCTTTGAGCAAGTGGAATCATCGGAAGAGTCGATTTCCATCCCACAGGTAACCGATTGGCAGGAGATACAAGTTAATATCGCACAGCGCAAAGTCTGTATACCCGCTCCCATTGATGTCGGTGGTGTCGCAAAAGGTTGGACAGCCGAGCAAATTGCCAAGCGCTTATCCGTTTATGGAGCCTGTTTAGTGGACATCGGTGGCGACATGGCTGCGCGTGGCACACTTGAAGAGTCCGCTGGATGGGAAGTGGCGGTGGCTGAACCCGGTGGCCGCGAAGGTGATATTGTCCATGTCGTCGTCCATAACGCCAGCATCGTCACCAGTGGCAAAGACTTTCGCCACTGGCAGCGCGCTGGACAAAATCACCATCATATTATCGACCCCCGCACTGGCAAATCTGCTGAAACCGATGTGGTTGCGGTGACAGTCATGCACCCTTACGCGCCAACTGCCGAAGTCTACGCCAAAGCGGTCATGTTACTCGGCAGTCAAGACGGCTTGGCATGGATTAACCAGCAGCCAAACGCTTCGGCATTAGCCGTTTGTGATGACGGATCAGTGTTGGCGACACACGCCTTTGAGTTATGTTTCGTTCAATGAATCGACAGTATACGTTCTGTTTAGGGGGTTATCATGGTTAAAGAAGCACGTTGGTGGGATCGTCTATCACTCGTATTTAGTATACTCGTCGTCGCTATCGCCGCCGTTGTCATGTTGCAATCCGGCATGTTCACGTCGAGTTTGGCTGCCGATACTCAGATCACATGGCATCTTATTCGTTCAGCCGGTATTCTGGCTTACGTTTTGTTGACCATCTCCATGTTATGGGGACTGGCGGTCAGCAGTCGAGCAGTAAGTGATTGGTCTCCCGGTGTATTAACCATGTTGATGCACAGCACGATTTCATTGTTGGCTGTCATCTTATCAATCGGTCATGCCTTACTGTTGATGGTGGATAAGTATTTCTCGTATACGATTGCCGATGTGCTTGTACCCTTTGTCGGCCCTTATCGTTCGTTTGCAGTCGGTCTCGGCACGTTAGGTCTTTGGATTATGGTGGCTGTATCGGTTAGCTTCTGGGTCAAAGATCGTATGGGGCATCGTAATTGGTGGTGGTTGCATCTCACCAGCTACGTGACGTTCGGCCTCGCAACTGCTCATGGCTTGCTGGCAGGTACAGATTCGGAACGCTTAGGCATCCGCATTCTGCTGCTGATCGGTGTGCTGTCCGTAACCGGGTTCACTGCCTTCCGTGTCTATAAAGCTCGCTCAAAACCAGCCAAGCCCGCTCGTGTAGCCAAAAGCGCCTAGCCACTCACATCAAGAGGCAACCCAGCCTCTTTTTGATTCCCGCTCGTTGAAGATTTTTCCTTCAATTACGCGAATCTTCGTAGGGGCGCACGGCTGTGCGCCCGCTGAATATTTACCACTCTAATTTTTAAATCACCAAAATCCCGTCATCGCTATTTTTCTAAAAATTCCGCAATCAGAGTCTTTGAAGTCGCTTTTGCAGACTTGTCTGATTATTAGCTGAGCGGCTTTAGCCCTCAACGAGGCAAACTACGACATTAATAATTAGCAGACAAGCGTCTACTTTGGCGAGAAAAGCATCGACTAATTTGATCTAACCGCATGTCGTGTGACATGTGCTGTGCCTCTGCTTCATCATTTATTCGTGCCCACGTTTATTTTTACAAACCTGCTCTACCGAAAACCAACCATCTACTAACCCTCTTAACAACCCCGCTCTCTCAAAATGGTTAGCGCCAACCCCTCAAGAGAGTTACAAAATGTTCTTCCAAAATGTAACCCGTTTCGCTTCCACATCGAATATTCTATTTAAAGGGCTGTAGGGTTGAGGCGTGCCTCAACCGTTCTTTTGGCCTTCGCATCTTAACAACCACCAATTGCTGTAAATGTGATAAAAACGGCTTTGTCACAACAGCATCATTTCGTACGCAATCTAATTGGCACTGGGATGCCGCCGCCACTGCTGCTAATGACGACATTAGCGACGCAAAATGCACGCCGAATATGCCGCATTTGCAGAAACTTCCGCATGTTCGGCGGATTGCTCCCTTAATCCTGCCATTAAAGCGCACTAATAGATTCAGTTTTTGCAGTTTCCGCATCATTTAATGCGGATGTTATCTCGAATGGCTTCTTAGTTAGCGGCAACCGGAATATGGATACTAAATGTCGCACCCTTACCAATTCCGGCGCTGCTGGCGCTAATAGTCCCGCCATTTTGTTTCAAAAGGGCTTCGACAATTGCTAATCCCAGACCATTTCCCGGTATGGATTTGTTGCGGTCGAGGTTGGCACGATAGAAGCGCTCGAACAGATGTGGGACAATTTCGGGTGCAAAACCTTCGCCAGTATCGCTGATTTCGAGGAAAAGTTGTTTAGGTTCTGCTTGGGCACATAGTCGGATATGCCCACCAGATGGTGTGTACTTAACCGCATTGACGAGCAGGTTATCCAGTACGATCCGTAAATCGGCGGCACTTAAGGCAATATCTGGTAACGTATCGGGAATATCGAACTCGACAATCACGCCTGTTTGCGCCGAACGGATTCGCCATGATCGTGCGGTATCGTGTAGAAATGCGGCGGTATCAAAAGGCTCCAACTGGGTCAGATGTTTACCTTCATCCAACCGCGCCAGCGTCAGCAGTGCCGTTACCAAATCCGCCATGTGCTGAACTTCCTCGGCTGCTTCGCTCAAATAGTTCTTGCGTTCTTCAGCCGGAATGCCGTCATCTGCCAGCGCCTCAATCCGCAGTTTCATACTCATAAGTGGGGCACGAAGCTCATGAGCTGCGTTACTAACAAAGCTCCGTTGAGCGATGAGCAGCGCATTTAAACTGTCGAGCATGATGTTAAAGGCCGTTGCCAGTTGGCCGATTTCATCTTCGCGTTTAATCACAATCCGTTCGTCATGGTTGCCCGCTGTGATGCGTAAGGCAGCCATATGCAGTTGGCGAATCGGACGTGTCAGCGTTTGTCCGACCCATAAACTGGCGACCATAATCAGCCCGATGACCGGTAGCAAGATAGCCGCCAGTTGTAACCAGCGTCGATTGACCAGATCGTAGGCAGGCTGCATCGGTACCACCAGCCATAAAACGGCACGAATATCGTTATCGCCAAAACGGATTGGTGCAGCCGAATAGAGATTGATTTTGCCAGTGGTATCACTGCGAATAGCTTGGGTTTCCGTTCCCGCCAGCGCGCCTTGCACTTCTGAGGTGTTGGCATCCACTGATGGAACGGATTGATCTTGTGAATTGGGATTAGTAACTATTTGGCCCTGCTGATTGACTACATAAAATTGCCAGTCGGGTTCGGATTGCAGCCGTCGCAGGGCGTATTGCGCAATTGGGCTAGAAAGTCCACTGTTATCGCCGTCGTGGTCACTATGGGGACCACCGGATAGTGTACCCGTTAACGTAACAGCTTCGGTCAACACATCCCGCTTGTAGTAATCGAAAGTAGCATTTTGTAAGAGCTGTCCGGCAATAAAAAAGAGAGTTAAACCACCTACAGCGGTTATTGTGGTAAAGGTTAGTAATAATTGTCGGCTGATACTCGGTTTAAACATAATCCGTCTCGACAAGTGTCGCGAAATGATAACCGACACCGCGCACTGTTTGTAAATAAACGGGATGTGCCGGATCGTCTTCGAGCTTCGTCCGTAACCAACTCATATGAACATCAAGCGTTCGGGTGTCGCCTAACCAATCAGTTCCCCAGATCCGGTCAAAAAGTTCGTCGCGCTTAACCACACGCTCGGCATTCGTCATGAGTAGCAGCAGAATATCATATTCCTTCTGCCGTAAAGCAACCAAATTGCCGCCTCGCTTGACCTCATGCGTTTGTATATTCATTTCAATCTGCCCGCTGCGGAGACGGCTGGCGGTCATCGGTTGGGTTGTCAGTTGTACACGGCGCAGCATAGCCTTGACATGCGCATGAAGTTCTTGGAAACCAAAGGGCTTAACCAGATAATCATCAGCCCCTAAATCCAGTCCGCGTATCCGGTCAGTGCTGTCATCGAGTGCCGTGAGCATGATAATTGGCACCGGACTCCGTTCGCGGATTGCCTTGCACACCGTCCACCCGTCTAACCCCGGCATCATTACGTCGAGTACAATCACATCAGGGTTTTCGATGAGCGCTTTGCTCAAACCGGTATGCCCATCCGGTGCGACCGAAACATTGTAGCCCGCCCGCTCAAAAGATGAACGTAAGGGTGTCGTCAGTTTTGAGTCATCGTCAATCAATAAAAGATGTGGCATAAAGGCTTTCCAATTAGATTACGCCCTCACACAAATAGGCGAGGGCTGGAATTTATTTATTGCTATGGGGATGCGTTATCGTGTGGCTCTCAAACGAGGTTCATCTTGCTGTGATGGTAAGTTCTGTGAGAGAACTCAAAGCGCGAGTAGCACATACGCACCCTCAACAATGAATGATAACACACCCATAGCTTCGAACCACTCGCCATCAACACGATGAACGTGACATGTAACAGGCTGTTTGTTTGGATTCATGCCTATCCACTTCTTTTGCTTAGTACCAATAATTTGAGAATACACTTGTGGTTGATTTGAAGGATTAATCC
>JACDGI010000529.1 GCA_013821665.1 Anaerolineae bacterium | reverse complement strand
GTCATTCTGTCGCGTGGTGTGATCGGTTATGACCAGCCCGCCGGACTCTTACCAATGGAGTTGGCCGCACTTTATACTGAGATTACGTCAATGGTCACGGCCAGATGAGAGGGAAGTTGGCAGTTTCAAGCTTCAAGTCGCAAGGTCTATGCCACGGCTGCAACGAAACGGTTTGTGTGCGATGAAAACGCCTTTTCTGCGCACCGTCATGGCAGTGGTTCGGAAGGATTTACGGGCAGAACTCCGCAGCCGCGAACTCATCAGTTCGATGGCCTTATTCGCACTGTTGAGTATTCTCATATTCAGTTTCGCGCTGGAGTTGGATCGAGTCGCACGGGAATCGGCCATTAGCGGTGTGCTGTGGGTGACGGTGATTTATGCCAGCACGATTGGACTCAACCGCAGTATGGCGATGGAACGCGAACAGGCAAATTTGGACGGCATGTTGATCGCGCCGGTTGACCGGACAGCCATTTTCTTCGGTAAATTGGTGGGCAATCTGATCTTTGCCATCGTGGTGGGGATGATCTTGCTGCCGGTGATGACCATCCTGTTTAACAAAACGCTGCTCTTACCGGAAGTGATTGCCATTTTACTGCTGGGTACATTGGGGTTTTCGACGGTGGGAACGCTGCTGGCAACCATGACCGTCCAAACCCGCGCCCGTGAAAGTTTGCTGCCGATTGTCATGCTGCCGATTACCCTACCGATGATGTTAGCGGCGGTACGGGCGACAACCGGCATTTTGAGCGGTTCACCACAAGACGACGGCGTGACATGGCCGCAAATTCTGATTGTGCTGGATGTGGTGTATCTGGCAGCCAGCTTTTTGCTGTTTGAATATGTGATCGAAGAGTAGTCACTAGAATTAGATTAGGAAAACCTATAGATTTTTGCAGATTTTAAAGCATTCAGCTAAAATTTTCACAATTATGAAGTAAGGAGTTATGGTTTATGAGTGCGGTACAGAATTTCCCGCTGCAAAAGGCTGAGATTGTTCCAGCCAACGTCACACGAACGCGCATACTCATTGGTTTAACCCTATTGACAGTTGTGCTGGTGGCGCTAGGTTTGGCGATGGCCTTAATTTATGCCCCGACCGAAGCGGCACAGGGCGACGTACAACGTATATTCTACATTCACCTTTCAGCCTTCGCGGGCGCATTTATCGCCTTCAGTGCCACGGTCGTCGGCGCAGCGATGTACCTGCGCACACGCAAAGTCAAATGGGATACACTGGCACTGGCTGGTGTTGAAGTCGGTATGGCGTTGGCGCTCATTAATCTGGTGACGGGCATGATTTGGGCACGTCCGATTTGGAATACATGGTGGACGTGGGACCCGCGCCTGACATCCGAAGCCATTATGATCTTGACCTATGCGGCTTATTTGATGCTGCGTAACGGTGTGGAAAATCCTGATCAACGGCGGCGTTTTGCCTCGGTATATGGCATCCTCGCCATGACAACGGTTATTGCCGTGCTGGTGATTACCCGTATCCGCCCTGACACGATTCATCCGGTGGTGATTGGCCCAAGCCCACAAAATACCGAGGGCGGCTTTGAAATGACGCAGCGCATCGGTTCGACCATCGGCATCAATTCGACTATTTGGAGCATCTTCGTGCCGATAACCTTGATCTGGTGGCGCATCCGCTTGGAAAATCTAGCCGAAGGTGTCCGCGCCGTGAAGATGCAAGTTTTATCCCAACAGGAGCGCTAACATGCCTGACCCAACACCCGATACCGTCGCCTATCTTATTTTAGCGCTGGCTGTAGTCGCTATCATCGCTGTCGGCTATGTCGCCAGCATTGCCCTTCGCTACCGCAGCCTGCAAAAAGACTTGCAGGTGATGGAACAGCTACGCGACGAATAGCAGCCTTTTCAGTACACTTAGCAATATAAAGGAGACACACAGGTCTCCTTTTTGATTCTTTGCTGCTTATTCCGATCTTACAAGGTGATGATACACTCATGACTTGTGGCGTGTTGACTGCGAGGAACCATCCTAATGAACCGGACTGATCGACTGCTGGCTATCGTGCTGGAATTACAGGCCAAGAAACTACTGCGTGCTGAAGATCTGGCCGCGACCTTTGAAGTCACCAAACGCACCATTTACCGCGATGTACAAGCGCTCAGCGAAGCGGGTGTGCCGGTTGTCTCGCTGCCCCGACAGGGTTATTCGCTGATCGACGGTTATTTCCTGCCACCGTTGGCCTTCACCAGTGACGAGGCGATGATGTTATTGCTCGGCAGTAGTTTCGCCGCGCTGGATTTTGATGCACAGTATCGGGCAGCAGCGCAATCCGCCAGCCGTAAGATCGAAGCTGTACTCCGAGACGACTTTCGTGCGGAAGTTGATTATCTGCGCTCGAATATCCGCTTTATTGTCTCGAACCTCTCAGATCGGGAGGATACACTTCAACAGTTACGGCGGGCTATCCTACAAAGGCGAACCGTGCGTTTTTGTTATCATGCGCGATTCTCGGCTGACAAAGACAACACAGGCCAACTGCGGGATGCTGATCCCTATGCCCTGCTGCATGTCGATGGGATCTGGCAACTCATGGCCTACTGTCATTTGCGCCATGACATCCGTCAATTCCGTTTGGATCGCATGGATGATTTTGTGCTGCTCGACCGCACGTTTACGCGTCCGGCGCATTTCAAGCTCAGCGCCATGCGGAAGGATGTCGGTAAGATTACGATACGTGCGCTTTTTGACGAGACGGTTGCCCGATGGGTGCATGAATCGCCCTCTTTTTACCAAGTGGAGGAAAAAGCGTGTGATGGTGGTTTACTGGTGACGTTCAAAGTCCATCAAGAGGAGCAGATTGTCCAATGGTTACTCGGTTGGGGCGCACATGTTCAAATCCTC
The DNA here is from genome assembly GCA_013821665.1 of Anaerolineae bacterium. GTDB lineage: Bacteria > Chloroflexota > Anaerolineae > Aggregatilineales > Phototrophicaceae > CFX2. Next base: position 3,014 of record JACDGI010000529.1, on the reverse strand, counting down.
GAACCGGACTCTTTACGCGAACGGCTGGCACACGAGTCGGCCAAGATGCTCCAAGTTCATTCAAAAGAATCCCTTTTGGAATCTGCCAATTTAGACTGACATAGGGTTGTCACTCATGATTGATAGACTGTAAATAGATGAAGGGACAAAAAATAATGAGGAGACAACATCATGCAGAAGCCATTCGATCTCAGCGGCCCGAACTTTATTGGGATTTATGTCCGTGATTTGGAGAAGTCAGCCGAATTCTACGAGAAGGTATTGGGTTTCCGGCGTGATCCGGAAGATTTTGGTGGTCGGGCAGTCGGCTTCTTAGCCTATCCGACAGCGTTCGCCGTGATTAAACCGCCGCCGGACATCGACCTCGATAATGTTATCCGCCCGATCCGCGTGCCGTTGATCTGGTTCAAGGCCAATGACAGCCAAGCGGTTTATGACTCGCTGGTTAAGGCCGGGGTCAAAATCCTGAAGGAGCCTTCACGCCGGCGCGGGCTGGAGTTCACGTTCCTTGATCCTGATGGGTATGCCATCAGCATCTATGACCGCGACTCAGCCGATACCTAAAGCTGAATAGAACCACCATCATCCCCGACTGCTAACACCAGCCGGGGATTTTGTTTGTCAAGGGAACGCGACCGCTTTTTCAGGCGAGGTCAACATCCGACATTGCGTTTACCCTGCCCCGATATATACTTTTCCTATGAAATATACATTCAATCTCAAAACGATTTTTTATGTTGGTGGGCTGGTGGCTGCCTGTTTAGTATTGGTAGGCTGCCAACCGAACACCAGCGAACAAAATTTATTACCGACGGCTATTCCCTTTCCGACGGTGACACCGGGACGCGAGATCAAAGGTGTGCTTCCGAATGTGGTCGGCATTCCGTTGAATGGTGTGGGCTTATCCAATCCGGCGACGGCGGTGGCGCTGGCTAACCTGCCGACGGCCACACCTGATTATAAGACCTGCCCCGGTTCGGGAAACCCAACCGTCGATGAGCGATCACGACCGACCAACGGACGAACGACAGTAGCAGCGGTACTATCTTATCTGACTAACGGCGGGGCACCAGCGACCGTCGGCGATCTCTTGAGTAAGTGGGATTTGCTCGGTAAGAATGGTGCGGTGCGAGCCGATGTGGATTTCACAGGTGAAGGCACACCTGATGTCCTAATGAGCTACGTCGCACCGGATGACGGTGGCACATTGACGATTTTAAGCTGCGTGGCGGGGCAATACACGATCTTATATCAGGCGGTTACGGGTGGGGACGCACCGCAAATTATTGATGTGGCTGACATCAATGCTGATAGCAAGCCGGATGTGCTGTTCGACAGCTACGGATGCAGCAGTGACGACAAGAAAAATTGCACTTACCGGACGCAGTTGATTACGTGGCAAGCCGAGGACGGACAGTTTATTAGCTTGCTGAACGGGCCAATTATCAGCAGTGAGCCGCTGACTTTCAAAGATGTGGATAATGATCGCATCCAAGAGTTGGTGGTCAAGCTGACCGATACTGGTAATGCCAGCACAGGCCCGCTGCGTACAGGCATCAATATCTATGACTGGAACGGCACAGGCTATGTGCTGTCCATCGTGCAGCTTGACCCGCCACAGTTCCTCATCCAAGTGGTGCAGGAAGGCGACAGTAACTTTGCGCGGCAAGCGATGGATAAGGCTATTCCGTTGTACCAACAGGCGCTAACAAGTACCTCGCTGCGCTTTTGGCTGAACGACGAGCCAACCTACATCAAGAGTTATATCTACTATAAGCTGCTGCTGGCACAAGCCTATGCCGATGATAAAGGCTTGTTGACTACCTTCCAAACGGCACTTGCTGCTTATCCTGACCCGAATAACGCGCCAGTTTATGTGGCGATGATTAACAGTTTCTGGAATGGCTTCCAAGTGACGAACAATTTACATAGCGCGTGTCAGGAAGTGCAAGCTATAATCAACACACGTCCTGACGCGATCGGGCTTTTGAACCGTTACGGTAATCGCAGTCCGGTGATTGCGGCACAGGATTTGTGTCCGTTTTAGTCATCAGTTAGCAGTTGACGGTTACAAGTCACTGGGATTGATGCCAATCTACATTTAGAGGATTTTCATGTCTGATTTGTTGAAATATTTCCAGACCCGTCAGCAAGAAATGGTTGATTTCCTAACGACACTGGTGAACTTTGAAACTCCTACCTTGGATAAGGTTCACGTAGATAAGCTGGGCGCATTTTTGGAGGAGCAGTTCCGTTCATTGGGCGCTTCGTCCGTGACCCGCATTACGCAAGAAAAAGTGGGCGATATGCTGCTGGCGAAGTGGAACGAGGATGCACCGGGCAAGCCGATCATGTTCCTAATCCACATTGATACGGTGTGGCCGATAGGGACTTTAGCCGAACGTCCGGTCAAAATCGACGAGAACGGGGTGCTGTTTGGCCCCGGCGCAGTCGATATGAAGGGCGGCATCACGCTGGCGGTATGGTCTATTCGTGGATTGGTTGAGCGCGGCGAACTGCCCAACCGTCCGATCTGGATTTTGATGACCAGCGATGAAGAAGTCGGCAGTATTTACTCGGAAAAGACGATCCACGACGTGGCGGCGAAGGCTGGTTTGGTGCTGGTGATGGAACCGGCGACCAAGGAAGAAGCGCTCAAGACTTGGCGCAAGGGTGTAGGCAGCTATACTGTGACAGTGGAAGGGCGACCTTCACATGCCGGAAACGCGCCGGAACAGGGCATCAATGCCGTGATAGAATTGGCTCAGCAAGCGCTGAAGCTCAATCAACTGAACGACCTCAAGAACGGGACATCCGTTTCGGTGACGGTTTTCCACGGTGGCTCAGCCACGAATGTGATCCCAGCCAAGGCTACGGCGGAAGTCGATGTACGAACGCTGACCGAAAAAGACTGGAACAACATTCAGCAGAAGATTATGGATGTGACACCGTTTGTCCCCGGCGCGAAGGTGAGCGTTAGTCCCGGTCATGTACGCGGGCCGATGGAACATAAC
>JACDGI010000528.1:3412-5900 GCA_013821665.1 Anaerolineae bacterium | reverse complement strand
AAAACCTTTTCCCTACACACTCGTTTGATGATAGAGACCTTTATCACGACCTTGATTTGTAAGAGCGACTTTGTATCACTGTGCTTTCTGAAGGGGGAATAATGCCGCAGCCCAAACCACTTTCCGTCGCCAAAGAACGTCTGCAATCCTTAAAAGATGAGTTGGATGCCAAGGGTATCGAGTTCGTGCGCTTCGAACAGACTGATACACATGGAACCAGTCGTTCTAAAACCGTTCCGACGCGCCATTTATTACACTTTGCCACCAATGGACTGAACTTTTTACTCGGTCACTTGGGCTTTGATGTGCAATCTGGTGTTGCACCGGGAACCGGTTACTTAGAGGAACGGGGATTCCCCGACTCGCGCATCTTCCCCGACTTAGAAACATTTACCATCGTGCCGTGGGCCAGCAGCACAGCCAGTCTGCTCTGCGAACCGCGCTTCGAAGATGGCACTCCGGCGATGGCTGCCCCGCGTGCCATTGCTCGTGCCATGCTCGACGAACTGGAGTCGATGGGCTACGGCTTTTACTCCGGTTTTGAATATGAATTTTACATCGTGGATCGGGAAACACGGCAAGCGCCATTCCCCGGCATCCAGATTTTTTCAACACTTCGCAACAATTTTAATGAACAGGTCATCAACCAGATTTTGCTGGATATGCCGAAAATCGGCGTGGATATTATTACGTCCAACTCGGAATATGGCCCCGGTCAAATGGAAATCAACTTTGGGCCAGCGGGTGGTATCACAGCCGCAGATCACGCTTTCCGCTTCAAGAACGGTGTGAAGGAAATCGCCCAGAAGAACGGCTACATGGCCTCTTTCATGACCAAGCCGTATGCCGACCAATCCGCTAATGGCTGCCATTATCATCACAGTCTGGTTGATTTAAAAACGGGCAAGAACGCTTTCTCAAATTCGGATACTCCAAATGAATTGAACGACATCTGCCGCTGGTGGACAGGTGGGCAAATCCATCATTTGGCCGCACTATCGGCTTTGGCATCACCTACTATTAACTGCTACAAGCGTTATAAGCAGTGGTCGTTCGCACCAACCAACGCCACATGGGCATTCGAGAACCGCACAGTCGCCATCCGCGTGAAAGGTCTCAAAGGCGAAGGTGCACATCTCGAAAACCGCATCCCCGGTGGTGCGTCCAATCCTTATCTGGTGATGGCCGGTGTGATTGCCGCCGGTATTGATGGCATCCGTAATAAGATCGAGCCACCAGCAGCCACACAGGGCATCGCCTACGGCTTAGAAGGTGTCGAGAATTTACCAACTGGACTACCCCAAGCCCTTGCCGCGCTAGAAGCCGACCACGCATTGACGGATTTGCTCGGCGCAGAATTTATGCAGTTGTATCTGGCGGTCAAACGTCACGAAATCAGCAAAGCAGCCACACACGGCGCGGACGCTTCGACTGCTGGCTTCCTTGACCGTGTTGATCCCTTTGAAGTGGATGAGTATTTTGAGTTCCTCTAACCAAGAGAAAATTTATGGCAACCAAGAAAACGACCAAAGCGGCAAAAGTCGCACAACAAGCGCGTGATGCCAATTTACAACTGATTCGCTTCCTGTATACGGACAATGGCGGCATCATTCGCGGCAAATCAACACACATCAACGCGCTTGAGAGTCGCATCAATGACGGTATCGGTTTGACGCTGGCGATGCAAGCCATGAATATGATGGATCAACTGGCATCCGTCGAAGGCATGGGGCCAGTCGGTGAAATCCGCATGGTTCCTGACCCTAACACCTTCCGTGTGTTGCCCTACGCACCGAACGTCGGCGCGATGACCGTCGATATGATTAAACTCGATGGTACGCCGTGGGAAGCCTGTCCACGTTCTTTCCTCAAGCGCCAGATTCAGGCCGCCGCTGATCTCGGCATCAATCTGCAAATGGTGGTCGAGTTTGAATGGACGATGACTCAAAAGAACGCTGACGGCACCTTTAGTCCGGTAGATGAAAGCTTGTGCTTTGCCACCACCGCTTTCACCATTACCCAACAAGTGATTCATGATATTGTGGCGGCGTTGGAAGCCCAGAATATTCAAGTCGAGTTGTTTCATCCTGAACTGGGACATGGACAGCAAGAACTCTCAGTCCATCATGCCGATCCGCTGACTGCCGCCGACAACCACATTATGATCCGCGAGACCATCCGCAACGTAGCCTATAATCACGGTTTATATGCCTCGCTCGCGCCCAAACCGTTCCTCGATCAAGCGGGTAACGGTGGGCATATTCACTTCAGCCTGTGGGACGACAAAGGCAAAAACCTGATGTACGATCCCAACGGGCCGTTCCTGATGAGCGACACAGGTAAGCATTTCATCGCTGGCATCCTTGAACATCTGCCCGCACTGTTGGCGCTGACCTGTGCCTCCCACAATTCGTATCATCGCCTACAACCCCATTTTTGGAGCAGTGCTTATACCGCGTGGGGACCTGATAACCGTGAGGGTGCCGTG
>JACDGI010000528.1:0-3402 GCA_013821665.1 Anaerolineae bacterium | reverse complement strand
TCACGCTACAAGAGCAACGAAGAAGGCACGGCCAACGCCGAACTCAAAGCGGCTGACCTTTCGGCTAATCCCTATTTGGCTTTCGGTGGATTGATTGCCGCTGGTTTGGATGGCGTGCGCCGCAAACTCGATCCCGGTGAACCCACCACCATTGATCCGGGTAATTTTACTGAGGCTGAACGCAAGAAGCGTGGCATCAAACGCTTCCCTACCACATTGGCTGAAACGGTTGAGGCGCTAGTAAACGACAAAGCGCTGAGCGAAGCACTTGGCCCGCTGCTGACAACCAGTTACGCCGCTGTCAAGCGCTTGGAATATGACACCTTCAGCCAACAAGACGATGCTTTTGAAATCAAACACCATTTCTGGAAGTTCTAACCATGCCTACAAAAATTGATCTAGCCGACATTCCAATTATCGACCATCACGCACATGCACTCATCAAAACCAATCCGCCGCAAACGCTGGCGCAGTATCAGGTTTACTTCAGCGAAAGTGGTGATCCGCTGGTGAAGCAGCGTGATGTTCCCCATAGCATCATGTGGATGTGGGGCATCCGCGAATTAGCGGATTACTTCGGCTGCGATCCCACACCGGAAGCAGTTTTAGAAGCGCGTAATACGCGTGATCTGCAAACCTATGCTAACGACATGTGGACGAAGCAGAACAGCGAAATGCTGATCATCGACTATTATGGCTTCGGTGGTGGCATGAATTACACGCCCGAAGAAATGGCGAGTACCTTCAACCAGAAGATTGAACGGCTGCTGCGGCTGGAAACCTTCGCTCAAGATAAGCTCATGGAGAACGCCACTTTCACCCGTTTCGTTGATGCTTTTAGTGCGGGAGTCGAAGGTGCGAAAGCCGCCGGACATATCGGACTCAAAAGCATCATCGCCTACCGCACCGGACTCGATGTGGGTTGGGTCACGCGTGAGGAAGCCACCAAAGCCTTCGGTGTTGTCAAAGATCAAGCCGACCGCGAAGGTAAAATCCGTCTCGCCAACAAAACCCTGTGTGATTATCTCTTAGTTCGCGCCCTCGAAATCGCCGAGCAGCAAAGTTTGCCCATCCAATTTCACACCGGACTCGGTGATAACGACGTCGATATTCTCAAAGCCAATCCGCTGCACATGCGTCCGCTGCTGATGAGCCACAAGTTCGACCATGTCAAGTTTGTGATGCTCCACGCCGCCTACCCTTATGCCCGCGATCTCGGCTATCTAGCCGCCATGTATCCCAACGTTTACATGGATTTGTCGCTGGCGATTCCCTTTGTGACCACGCTCATCCCAACGGTGATACACGAAGCCTTAGCGCTCACACCCATCAACAAAGTGCTGTACTCATCGGATGCCTTCAGTCTGCCGGAGATTTACTGGCTGGCGAACAAATGGGGACGTGCCGCGCTGGAAAAAGTTCTCGGCGAAATCGTCGATGTCGGCGCACTCACCCCGCAGCAAGCCCGTACTGCGGGCGAGATGATCCTCAACAAAAACGCCAAAGAACTTTACGAGTTGAGCTAAAACTTTTGCAGATAGAGGAAATATGAGCGACTTTTTAGAGATAATTCACTTTTCCTCTGCCAGCGATTTTTTAGATTATCTACAACCTCGAAGATCGCATTGGCTACCAGAAAATGAAACCATTATTCCTTGGGCATTTCGAGGGCAGTATGACTCTGGATGGTCTTTAAAACCTAGTGCAATGCGTACGGATTGGTTTGATGATTTTAAAACTAGGGAACATCCAAACGTTCAAAAGATAGTACGTGAATTGGCAACTAAACCAGCCTTTTTGCCGAATGACCTTGAAGATTGGCACAGTCGACTTTGCGAGATGTTGTTACAGGTAACGTCGGAAAAATTTGCAGTTGAAGAGTTTGTGGCTTTAGCTAATCAAGTTGGACATCTTGTGCCAGAAGATAAACGATGGGGTGGAGTTGGATATGAAGAGTTTAATTTAAAAGAGATTTTAAAAGACTTACTAAACACAAGCGAGCAAGGCTTTCCCTTCATCCCTGCGTATATAGAATATTCACTTGCACAACACCACGGAGTTCCTACAAGAGCCTTGGACTGGACCTATTCACCCTTCGTAGCAGCATTCTTTGCCGCTGAAGAGGCCACTAAAAAGATTAATGTAGGGGATTCGAATTTGGCCGTGTGGGCAATACTACATGAGGAAACAAAATCTACTGATTTGAGAATTATCACTCAAAGAAAATCAAAAATTAGCTATTTACAGGCACGAGCGGGATTATTTATTTATGATTACGCTGCAAATTCCTATTTTCTCAAGAGTGGTCAGTGGCGTAATTTTGAGGAGGTAATTGAGGCCTCAGGTCAAATTTTCTCGCGTCCGATACTGCGTAAGCTCACCTTGCCCATTGAAGAAATATATGAACTATTACGTCTTTTAGCTGCTGAAAACATTAGTCTTGCTCATATTATGCCAACTTTTGACAACATCATTAAGACATTGAAACTAACCCGTACTTTACGCACCTTTAAATCAGGAATAATAGATGATCATGAATGACCTCATCGAATATCTCACCCCGCTCCTCGACCAATATATCGCTGAACTCACCACCCTTTCCGGCATGGACTCGTACTCACATGACCGCGAAGATGTAAACCATGTGGTCGATTGGCTGGAAGCACGTCTGAGCAAACTTGGTTTCACCGTCGAGCGCCACCACGAGGATAAAGCCGGTGATAATCTGCTGGCGACACGCAAAGGCATGGGCAAGGGTAAAGTTCTGCTGGTCGGTCACAGTGACACGGTTTTCCCGCACGGCACGACTGCCCAGCGTCCAGTGACCATCAACGGCGACACCCTTCTCGGCCCCGGTACCTGTGATATGAAAGCTGGTTTGCTGGTGGGCATCTACGCCGTTGAGGCATTGGATAGCATCGGCTTCACCGACTACGAAGAACTCAGCTTCTTGATTGTCTCTGACGAGGAAATTGACGAGCGCTATTCCGTTCCACTGATTCGCAGTTCGAGTCGCGGTAAGGATGCTGTGCTGACTCTGGAAGCCGCCCGCGCCAACGGCGACATCGTCACCGCCCGTAAAGGTGTACGCTCCTTCTTTGCCGAAGCCTTTGGTAAAGCCGCACACTCAGGTGTCGAGCCGGAGAAAGGCCGCAGCGCCATCCTCGCCCTCGCTCATCAGATTATTGCACTGCAAGAACTTAATGACTACGCGAATGGGGTTTCAGTCAATGTCGGTGTGATCGAAGGCGGTCGCGCTCGCAATATCGTGGCTGAACATGCCGATATTCGCTTCGAGGCACGGGCTTATGATTATGACCACCTCAATGCCGTTACCGAGGCAATCATTAAATTGTTCGCGCAACCCATAAATGATGTAATCTTCAAGTTGACCTATGAAGA
>JACDGI010000527.1 GCA_013821665.1 Anaerolineae bacterium | reverse complement strand
ACTCCGCTGCGGTAATATGCAGGGATGAATTGTCCGAAAGACGGAAAATCTGTTGTACAGTACCTTTCCCGTAAGTCGATTGTCCGACCAGTATACCACGCTGACGGTCCCGGATAGCCCCCGCGACGAGTTCGGCAGCGCTTGCAGTTCCTTTATTGACCAAAACAACAAGCGGGACTTGAGTTGCCAGCCCACCTGTAACGGCATTTAATGGGTTTTCAACCGAATTTGTTCTTTCATACACCACAACACCGCCATCAAGAAACTGGCTGGCAACATCAACAGATTCTTTAAGCAAGCCACCACTGTTATTTCTTAAATCCAACACCAGTGCTTTTATATTCTGGCTCACTAAGTCGCTTAAAGCGTTTTTTAATTCATCGGGTGTCCTGCTTGTAAACAGGGTGATTTGGACATAACCAACTTGAGGCGTATCCGCCAGCACTCTCCATACGACAGATGGAACATTGATCACTGCGAACGGAACAAATACAGTTACCTTTTTGCCGTCGGCTTTCACAACAGTGAGGTTAACACCATTATTCTCCTTTACTTCACCACGCAGCATTTGATCCAGCACATCGGGTTGAATAGTTAAATCGACTGGTTTGTCATTGACAGCGACCAATTGATCCCCGTCTTCAATTCCTTTTCCTAAAGCTGGACTATCTTTAAAAGGATAAACGACCAACGTGCCTTTTTCTGAACGTTCTATTTGTAGCCCTACCCCACCGTATGTTCCTGCTAATACATCTGACTCACTCGCGGCAACGGGAGGATCAACGAAAAACGTGTATTTGTCATTTAGAGTTGCAATCAAACCACGAATAGCACCATATTCGCGTTGCTGCACATCCGGCTGCGGACGCAGATAATGTTGGTCAATTAAAGTTTGGACTTCAGTGAGTACCGCATAATCAGTTTCTCCAGCTTGGGCTTTTACCGGATCAGCCAACCCACGAAAGAAAAAACCGGCGGCAAATGAAATGCCGATGCCTAGTCCTATTAATGCTCCGAAAATGAGAGATCGTCTATAATTGTGTAGAGTCAGGGAACGTGTTTGCATGTGATAATGCATATATAACCTACTACTTGTTGGGCAAATTGTAACACTCGTCTTGTTAAGCTGGTAGTGCAGACATCCTGTACTATCTCTAAGTGTATTTAATGAATTCAGCTAGGAAAACAGCTATGAATGACAGTCTGGCCTCATCTCTCGTATTGGTCGCTGACGATGAAGTACAAACAACAGTAATGTTGACCCGCATATTTGAGAGAGAAGGATATCGCGTTCATAGTACTTATGATGGCATCTCTGCGCTTCAAGCAGCCATCGAACTCATACCTGATCTTATTTTGCTCGATGTGCAAATGCCGAAAATGAATGGCTTTGAAGCCCTGCAAGCATTACGAGAAAATCCTATAACCACAAACATTCCCACTATCATTGTTACGGCTAAAGCACGTCAGCCCAGTGATATTGCCTATGGCTTGAATTTGGGCGCAGATGATTTTGTGCAAAAACCCTTTGATCCGCGGGAATTATTAGCCCGTGCCAGCAGCAAAATAAGAGCGCACAAACTGGAAGAAGCGCTTCAACGACGCAGTCAAGAATTAGAAATCCTTCTGCGTGTGAGTGAAGCCCTAAATCAGCATGTGAATGTGATTGAACTATTGAATTTAGTGCCTTATTTAGTACTTGATTTACTACCCGGTTCATTTGCATCTATTTATCAATTTGATGATCAACTCAATATCTTGCAATTTCGACTAGAAAATAAATCTTCGGTACCCCATGAATTCACAGAGGCCGAACATTATAATATGGTCAAAAAATTCCTAGCAGGTGGCAATTCCATATTTTGGAATCAGGCTGCTGTTGGCCTTTCAGTCGATTTCGCAAATGGAATAGCAGTACCGCTGCAACACGGCGGGAAATTACTCGGCATGTTGATGCTGGCCTCAAATACCAATACTTTAGTCTACGATGAAAACCATTTACGGCTTTTTGAAGGTATTGGACGGCAGGCTGCATTAGCGTTACGGAACGCCGAATTATATGAAATACAGATCAAATATTCATCACAACTAGAAGTAATGGTCGAAGCAAAAACCACTGAACTGAAATCCGCACAAGAAATGCTGATTCGCTCGGAAAAGCTGGCATCAATTGGCGAGCTTGCGGCAAGCATCGCACACGAGATAAATAACCCGCTTCAACCAATCCGTATTAATCTCGGCGACATGCTTGAAGACATTCAAAATAATATACCCATTGATGTCCGCGCGATTCAAATTACGCAAGAAAGTGTGGAGCGGATACGTAGAATTGTTAATCAACTGCTCGATTTTGCAGGCAAACGCAACAATAACAATTTGGAAATGGAATTGATAGATATTGGTAAAATTATCGAAACAGTTGTTAGCCTGAATCGCAAATTCTTTGAGAAAGAAGGTATGCAGATAAAACTTAACATACCTTCTGGGCTTCCAACCTATGGGAACAAGGATCAGTTGGAGCAAGTTTTCATGAATTTGGTTCTAAATGCTCAGGCTGCCATGCAGCGCGGCGGCGTTCTCACCGTAAAAGGTTGGATCGAAAACAATGAAATCATTACCCAATTTGCGGATACTGGCTGTGGTATTCCACAAGAACAAATCAACAAGATATTTGATCCGTTTTTCTCAACAAAAGTCAACGGAACAGGACTCGGCCTATTTGTAAGTTATGGCATCATTCAAAGCCACAACGGAATTATAGAAGTCGACAGTAAAATTAACACCGGCACAACATTTACAATCCGACTTCCATCTGAACACCCTGTACAGTAATCCTAATTAACGTCAGTCAGGGATCAGAAAGAGCCGGGTTTATATCTTTGCTAGGTTTGAAAACTCGAACTAATTTTGCTTGTAAATTTTGAACTTATGTTCTATAATAGAAGGAGGATTATAACTATTTAAGGGGTCTCGCCTTGTTACCTACTGTCCCGCAATTGCCAACTAAAATGAGAGCAAAGGCAGCAGCGGCAGACCCCAATTGCACAGCGGCGGCAACAGCCGAGCCTTTCGCCACATTTGTGCTATTTCAGCGGCACTAGCCGAGTTTCCCGCCGGCACAAAATGTCAATTCGGCGCCGCGCTCCCTCATATCTGCCGTGCAATTCAGCGGGAATGATGCAATTCTTGCAATTAGTGCAGTAAAAACTGCACCATTTACAGAATTTCGCAGCACAAACCCCTATTTAACAGGTCGCCATTTCGCCTGAAAATCTTTATCTGTGAGAGTTCCATTAGCGAAGGCAGTCGCATCTTCTATACTCGCACCGATCCACAATAAAGTTGAGTTTGTGGTGCAATCGACCATTTTAACAGCAACCATTTGTGCTTGACTAGCATAATCGGTACTTGCCTTCGCTAAAGCATCCATCGCTTTCGGCAACGCATCACGCATTTCTTTGCCCGCGGTTGTACAGATACTGGCTACAAGCGTTTTGCCAAGACTCGTATCCGCTAATGCAACACCACCATCACTTGAAAGCGTAAATCCAGCCAGCGCAGTTGAAACGTCAGAGAAATTGCTCGCTACAGCCTCAGCCGTGACACTCGTATCGACTTGTACTGTGGGTACTTCTGTGGCTTGTCCACTAGCAAGAGCCTCGGTTGTCGGTGTCTCAAGTAAAGCGGCTTGTGTATTCTGAGGCGTAATTATAGGAGCAGGTGAATTGACCGCAAACGGCTTAATGATAACAATTGCCAGTGCGATAATTAAGAATAGGCTTATTAACGGTATATAGAACAAGGGCCGACGATAGAATGGCTCCGGCGTTTCATCATCAAACATGTCATCCGGTAACTCTTCTGATGAATCAAACCCTATGTCACTGCTCTGGGCAGGACGTGGTGGCAATGCAGTAATGCCGGGAATCGTAGAAGGCATAGCCGGGATAAAACTTGGATCTTTACCCATTTCCAAAATATCATCTGATGATTCGATCTTTTGCTGTGTTTCAAGTTGATTCAAAAGATCACGGGCATCAGGATAGCTTGGATCAATCCGAAGCACGTTGTTAAGTGCCAATCTTGCTGATTCAGTATCCGTTACGGCATGCGAATAAAGCCACCAAACATCAGCATTATCTTTTTCAGATTCAAGAATGGGTCGCAAAAGTGCCTTTGCGTCTTCTAGATTTCCTGCCTCGATTAAGCTAAATGCCTGTTTCAGGGCAATTTCAATATTCTGGTTCATTCAACTATTCTCCTGTTGGGAGATGAAGATCAGGCGAATAATGCGATCTATTGGCAGTTTACACTTAAGTGCGGCAAGGCGCAATCATTCTGGTCATCATAATCGAAATCTCAAGCCTACGGAAACAAAAAATCCACTATTCAGTGGATTTTCTAGTGCCCCGGAGAGGATTCGAACCTCCGACCCGTGAGGGACACACACCTCAAGCGTGCGCGTATGCCAGTTCCGCCACCGGGGCTAATTACTTACAGCCCCATCATTATACTAATGAGCCGAAACGTGTCAATTCCCTAAACCTCATTAAGTGGAAGACTGATGCAATTTCTGTTATCCTTCATATCGCTTATAACGATAATGACACTATGAATGAGAGAAAAAGCAATGCGAATTGCACTCGACGCAATGGGTAGTGATACTTGTCCGGTACCAGACGTTGAAGGCGCTGTTCTTGCTGCGCGTGAATTCGGCGAAACTATTCTCATCGTCGGTGATGAAAAACGCATTGCGCCAGAATTGGCAAAGCATGATACGTCAGGTTTAAAACTTGAAGTTATAAACGCAACCGAATCAATAACGATGGAAGATAAGCCGGGTTTAGTAGGAAAAAGCAAGCCGAATTCGTCTATGCACGTAGGCATGAATTTGGTTAAATCAAAAGATGCTGATGCCTTTGTTACTGCCGGCAATACTGGCGCAGCAATGACTATCGCCACACTATTCACGCTTAAACGCATTGATAAAGTCAAACGCCCTGCCCTCAGTTCGCTTATTCGTGTGATGAATGGTCGCACGATTATCATGTTGGATATTGGTGCAAATACGGATTCGAAACCCGACTGGCTTTTTCAATTCGCAATAATGGGACAAATCTATGCGCAACAAGCACTAGGACTTCAAAATCCAAAAGTCGCATTACTATCTAACGGTGAAGAGGAAACAAAGGGTAACCAACTCATTCATGAAGCTGGCGATCTGTTAAAAGCCTCAAAAATGAACTTTGTGGGTAATATTGAACCCAAAGAGATGTTAGAGGGCAATGCGGATGTTATCGTAAGCGATGGTTTTGTTGGGAATATAGCAATTAAGACGCTTGAAGCAATGGGTAGCACTTTACTTAAAATCATTCGCCAAGAGATCAAAAGTGACCCTATTGCAACTGTAGGCGGGTTGTTAGCCCAGCGTGCTTTCAGGCGAGTTCGTAAGCAAGTTGATCCTTTCGAGATCGGAGGGGCACCTCTTTTAGGGGTAGACGGTGTTGTAATAATTGGACATGGTCGTTCGAACGCGAAAGCAATCAAGAATGCTATCGGACAAGCACGAATGGCCGTTAAAGGTGATGTCATTCAATCAATTAGCAACGGGCTTAAGGACCTTGCTGAATAACGACAAAATGGAGAGCTAAGGTGGAATTACTACGAAATGGCCGCCCCCGTGTTGTGATAACTGGATTAGGAGCAATGACCGCTCTTGGTTCGGCAAAAAGCCTGTGGGATGGTCTCAAAGCAGGTAAATCGGGTATTCGTCGCATTGAAACCATCCCGATTGATCATGTGCCCGTACAAATCGGTGGCGAGGTGCGTGATTTTGACCCTACCGATTATATTGATCGCAAAGAAGCTCGCCGTATGGGACGTGCGTCTCATCTTGCGGTTGCTGCTGCCAGCATGGCAATAGAAGATGCAGGTCTGACTTCAGAAA
>JACDGI010000526.1 GCA_013821665.1 Anaerolineae bacterium | reverse complement strand
ATGTGGCCTTGTATGGTTCAGATTCGGCCTTATTACAAACGACTACCCATCCGGTGAATACAACATCATCCGAATTGAACTTATCGCCTGATGAACTTCAGCGCATCCTTGCAGCACCCAACCAATTGACGCTCCACCCAATCCAACTGAATAGTCAGGCTTATCAAGCAGCTTATGCGCCATTTCAGTTTGGGACACAGCCGCTAGGTGTAATCGCTTCATTCTTACCAGATACCGTTCCTGCGATTACCCAAACTGGACAGCAGCTTGGCGGCCTGAGTTTGGCGGCGGTGGCAGGTACTGCGGTTATCGCTTTATTTATCGCGACTCACGCGTTTGTTATCCGCCCGGCAGGGCAGGTGACGCAAGTGGCTCAAGCGCTCCAAGCAGGAAATTCCTTCGTGCGGACAGGGATGAAGCCCACCAATGAAATTGCCGCAGCCGGTCATGCACTTGATCAATATGCCGATTATGTTCAAGAACGGCAGGATACTTTACGCGCTTCCCTACGTCGCCAACGCCGCGAGTCGGAGTATCTGATGTCGGTGTTGGAGTCCATGCCCGATGGTATTGTCGTCCATGACCAGCAGGGGCAAATCGTCGTCATGAACGAACCAGCGCGGGTTTTGCTGGGCACACAGCCCGAAGATAAACTCGGTCTGCGGGATTTGTCAGCCAGCAAAAGTAAATCTTCGCAGCCACTTGCACCCGGTTTATATACGCTTGGTGATCCGCGCCGCCTTGAGTTTGATGGTCATATGATTAACGCGCAAGCTGCCGCGCTCGTCAATTTATCCGATGAGCGTGTGGGGACACTCGTGGTATTGCGCGACATCACGAAAGAAGTCCGGCGCGACCAACTCCAAGAAGCCATGCTCAAATGGATGTCCGATGAGGTGCAGTTATCCACCCGATTTGTATCACATGCCCAGCAAATGCCATCACTTATTAACAATGTCGCGCTTGATCTGGCTAAACATAGTGGCGCGATCCAAAAGCTGATTTTTGAGATGCGCGAAATCACCATGCCGGATGCGCCGAACTTGCATGAATCGCAGCGTCCGTTGTATCTCGATACGCTCATTTGGGTTATCGCCAACGAATGGCGACAAATCGCTTCGGCGGCCAATCTTGGATTAGAAGTCCTCATCGAAAAGCGCGGACTATTTGTGCTCGGTGACGAACGACGGCTGCGGTGGGCAATCGGTAATTTGGTGGATAACGCTATCAAGTACACGCTCCCCGGCGGCAAGCTCACCCTCGAAGTGAATGGTGAGTCTGACGGTCGCGCCCTGATGCGTGTGCGTGATAACGGTGTGGGCATTATCCGCGCCGAAATCCCACATCTCACTACGCGCTTTTATCGGGGTACTCCGCGTACCCTTGAAGGTGATATACTCCATGTTCCCGGAACCGGGCAGGGGCTATACGTCACTAAGCAAGTCATTCAAGCACATGGTGGCCTGCTCCAGATCAAAAGTAAACCCGGTGTCGGTACTGCTGTTTACTTTGCCTTACCTGTGACGGCTTCCGTCAGTTACGAGCTGCCTATACTGTCGCATGAGTTTGATCTCGAAGGCGAAACGGTGCGTTTAAAGCGCGACAATCTGTAACTGCCGCCAAACATGGAGACTGCTTGAATGGGATCGTGGTCAAAATATCGGATCTTTGTATTGCTCTGGCTGCTTACAGCCTTGTATATCGCTTTCCTGCCGACGCGTCATTATACGGCGGACGCTGTCAATAACCTCACCTATCTTGAAGCCCATAATGTATTCGAAAGTTGGCACAGCCAGCATCTTTTGGGGTTGAAACCCGGCGAATGGGTTTACGCCTTAAGCGGTTTGCGTGCTTGGCAAGCCATGCGGATTGCTCAGGCGCTTATGGGTGGGCTTACGGTTGCTTTGTTGTATCTCGGCCTGCAAGAGCTGACTCAACGCCGCTGGTTGCCAATCGTTTGCGGTTTATGTCTGTGGCTGAGCTATGGCTTCTGGCATTACAGCAGTGATCCCGATATTTACAGCATTGGTTATGTGGCAGTTGCCCTTTTAATGTGGAGTTATGTGCGTTATCTTCGCGCACCTTCGAATAATCGCGTGATTGTCCTTGGATTGAGTGCTGCTTTTGCGCTGCTATCACACCAAATTAATGTTGAACTGGCGGGTTTAATCGGTCTTTCGCTGATGATCGGCGCGTTCCGTAAACAAACTAACTTGCCTATAAATTGGCGACATGTGATTTTTTACGCAACTTTTAGCCTCTTGCCGACGATTGTGCTTTATGTGCTGAGTTGGCTGATCGTGAGCCACGCCTTTGCACAACAGGGAACAGCGTCGCCCGCTTTCTTCGAATGGCTGCTGCGCTATTTTCGAAGTGCCGATTCAGGTCAGGCTACATGGGGTATCTCGTTTGGCTTAAGCACACTGCCGACCGCCATCTACACACTGCTCTCAAGCTGGATATTAGTTCCGCTGCTTGCCTCCGCTTCTGTGTGGCAGCTCATCCCAATTGGGATTTTTGCGGTTCTAATCATCGTCTTGTTAATCCGCATGGTGGTTACGCTGATCGCTGCCGACACAGTGGAACGTTATATTTTGTGGATTTGCGTGGTGACACTCATTGCCAATGGCATCAGCGGGTGGTGGTGGCAAACCGGCAACATCAAATTCTATTTGTTCATGCAAATCAATGTCATTTATCTGGTCGGGCTTTATACCTCGAAACGTCTTAATAACGCACCAATTTTGCACAATCCCGATTTGATTTTAGCGCTTGCTGCCTTGCTGATGCTGCTGGCTTTTCATGTCACCTTAACCCTGCCTTTTGAAACATTGGGCGGTGTCTTTGAGGTGGCTGCCCATCTCACCGATGATAAAATAGTAGTCGCTTTCCAAGACCCTTATCAATCGCGCATTTTGCCTTACATCACCGCCAATAAAGCTTTGATTTTACCCGCCGATTTTTGCAGCGCACTACCATCTAACACAGATCAAGCGGTTTTGTGGGTGGTGCGGCAGGATGCAGTTGCCCAATGTCCTTTGCTGGCATCCGCCACTGAAATCAGCCGTTTTCAGGTGGATCGTACACGCGTGATATGGTCATTGCTGGATATGACTTCCTCAGTCCAAACAAAATAGCACAGGCCGCTGGCACTGTGCTATTAAGAGTACTCAAGTTGGTTGTTGCAGCCGTTAGCCCTTGAGTGTGTACAAATAGGCGATGATGTCGTTGATCTGTTCTTCTGTCCATACATCCTTATAGATTTTTGGCATCAGACCATCGGGGAAACCGGGCACAACAAACGCGCCGGGATTCACAATTGAGGTGTGGATATAATCGTAAGCCGATTCTCCCGGTACGCGGCTGGCAGCTCGGACACTTACGTTGAGCAAACCCGGCCCGATGAGCTGGGCTTCCGTATCAAAGTGATGGCAGGTGGCACAGGCGAAATTTACTTCTGTGCGAACCGTATTGAAGTATTCTTTACCCTTTACCGGATCGCCGTTGGGTACTGCTGCCGCTTGCTGAGCTGCCGTGGCAGTCGGCGCAACAACGGTTGCTGTCGGCACATCGGTTGGTACTTCTGTGGCTGTTGCAGGCAAACCTGTTGCCGTCGGGATAGCAGTCGGCAAGTCGGTTGGTACGAGTGTCGCGGTGGCAGTTGGAGCAATCGCGGTCATTTGGGCAGCAGTCGCAGCCATCGCCGCTTCAGTTCCCTTTGCCTGATCTGACCAAACGGGCGTTGCAATGGTGCCACATGCGCCCAGTAATAATATGAGTAACGGTAGGGCAAGACGGTATATTGATTTCATTACCAAAACCCCTGCGGATGGTTCATTGTGAGGAATTGAACAAATTAATATTCAAAGTATAACACAGCCCAAAACGCCCTGCAATTGGTTTGATCTTAATTACTTTTGCGCCCGAATCAACAAAAAGGCGCAGAATAATCGTGCGCCCTTCGTGGTTAATTGCCAAAGTTGCGTTTTATCGTCTAGAAATTAGAAGCCGGTGGTCTCCGGTCGGCGGTAATGGATGACACGTTGCAGTGCCTTCAACTCATACGGCCACTGATAATATTCCATTTTGTAGCGCCAACCGCTGAGTGCCCGTAATGCAGTCCGCCATTCGCCTTGTAGACGCATATCCGTCACAGTGGGATAATACGCATTAACGACCGACTCGAAGTCGCGGACGCGCCGTCGTGTACTGTCCTTAAACCACGGGGTGCTGGGGTCACGTCGCATCGAAAACTTCGCCCATTCGGGGCTTGCCCATTCATCCAACGAGGTCGGGAAGCGGAAGCCCAACTTGGTGGCCTCATCCAGCAAAATACTGCCTTCTTGTGGCACGGGGGTGTAGATGTACAAAACCAACTCAGTAGCCGGATTAATTTGCTTAATCTTACGGATGAATTTGATGGTCGATTCAATATCGGCGCGTGGTTCAGGCGGATTGCCCATCACGAAGGAGAGTTCGGGCACAATCCCATAATGCTTCATGCGTTCGACCAAGGCCAGTGTCATAGCCGTGCCGGATTTACCACCCTTGTTCATACGCTTCAGTGTTTCATCATCGCCACTTTCCGCGCCCATGAAGATCATCTTGGCACCGCTGCGTTTCATCTTCTCCCATGTGTCGTCACTGTAACTCATCAGCGTATCGACACGTCCCAATCCCCACCAGTTAATATCCAAGCCGGTGATGCGTTCCGAGAACTCGGCTGTCCGGTCTTCGCGGACAAAGAAATCCATGTCGTGCAATTCCAAGCCGTTGATTTTCCATTTGTCGTGCAAATGGGTGACGATGTTCGCCACACGTTCGGCGCTTTCCGGCAGCCAACGGCGGTTTGCCAGTGCCACCACCGCACAGAAGTTACAGGCGAAAGGGCAGCCAAAACTGGTATTGTGGTTCAGTACCCGTGTTCCGAGGTAACTGCTGCCCACATAACGACCCACGTCAATGCTGTCATAAGGGAACCACGGTAGATTATCCATCTGAACGTTGGGCGCACGATCATTAGTAATGACCTCGCCGTTTTTTAAATAACTGAGTGATGGAATATCTTCGGTTGACCCGCCCGTGTGCAGGCGGTCTACTAATTGGCGGAAGGGTGCTTCACCTTGTCCACCGATTGTATAATCCACATATTCACTTTTCAGGACGACTTCATAATGCTGTGTGGGGAAGTATCCGCCCCACAAAATTTTGAGGTCGGGTAGGGCAGCCTTCACTTGCTTGCAAACTGGTACGGCTTGGCGGAGCTGCGGCCCCGGCATACAAGTCACAGCCAATAATTTCGCTTTAGTAGCCCGCGCCCGTTCAATAATCATGGCAGCAGGATCATCGACCAAATTACCGTCAATAAATTCCACATCGTAATCGTTGGCGATCACGGCAGATACGGCTAACAATGATAGCGGAAGGCGCTGTTTACCTTTTGATGTACTGATCGGATTATAAAATAAGACAGTATGCCGCATCGTTAAACCTCTTCTATCTGGTGTTGGTTCATAAACTATTGTGACCGATGTATACTTACTACGCAAATTACGCTCAAGTCAGATTGTTCTCTATTGAGCTTCATAATAATTAATTGAAGATTAAAATGAACCGTACTGATCGACTGCTGTCCCTCATTGTTGAACTCCAAGCCAAACATTGGCAGCGTGCTGAAGATCTTGCGGCGACGTTTGAGATCAGCAAACGCACCATTTATCGCGACATGTTGGCGTTGATGGAATCTGGTGTGCCGGTTATCTCTTCGCCGGGGCAGGGCTATGCGCTGGATGAGGGGTATTTCTTGCCACCCTTGAGCTTCACCGCCGACGAGTCGATTGTGCTGCTCTTGGGTACGGATTTCATGGAGCAAACATTTGATGCCCAATATCAAATAGCTGCCCGATCCGCCACCAGCAAAATACGCGCTGTTCTTAGCCAACGACTGCGTAAT
>JACDGI010000525.1 GCA_013821665.1 Anaerolineae bacterium | reverse complement strand
GTAATTAAGTTACCCAGATTGCATTCGGCAACTCGGCACACTTTACGGTCACCGACCAAGAAAACGGACGTTTCACCAATTTCTTGTTTGGTCAGTTCTGTGATCGGCGCACGTAGTTCATCAACCAGTTTAGCCATCTCCGGTTCGGGGGTAATGTAACGCGAAAGCAAAATGGTATCACCACTGGCACTGGTGACCACACCATCTTTATCCCACTGGACGTTCAACCGTCCCATAAACTTCAAGCTGCTTCCGGCCTGTACGATATAAACATTCTTGCCATCTTTATCTTGGGCAATGACCGGATACTTACCTTCTGCTCCGGTGTAAGCATTACTCAGCAACGAATGGCTGTGCCCACCTACAATAAGGTCAACGCCGCTCAATTTGGTCGCTAAATCTTCATCAACCAGCAGACCAATGTGTGTTAACAGCATAATTTTATTAATGCCCTGCTTGGTCAGATCATCAACAATCGGCTGTACGATACCCACCAGATCATCGCTGAATTTCACCTCTGGGCCGGGAGATGAAAGTGTGGCCGAATCCGGCGGTGTAAGGCCGATAACACCGATTTTTTGTCCGCCGACTTCCAAAATGGTGTACGGTTTAATTTTATCTTTCAACTCTGGCCCAAACGTCACATCAGAGGTGATGATTGGAAAGTTAAGCGAATCAACAAATTTCACCAGCGTATCGTAGCCATCGTCAAACTCGTGGTTGCCTACGGTCATGACATCATATTTCATCATGTTCATAATGCGGGAGGCTTCAACGCCGCGCCACTGTTGGTGGAACAACGTTCCGGTAAAGCGATCACCACCATCCACCAAGATCGAATTGCCACCCTCGGCACGAATCTGGTTAATAACAGTCATCTCACGGGCAGCGCCACCGTCAGTTACCGCGTCTAGGCTACCATCGTATGGGCCATAAGCCCCATGAACATCGTTGGTGTGCATGATGGTCAGCGAAAAACCAGCGTCTTGGGCGAACGCCACCGAACTAAAAACCGCCACGACTACAAACAGCACCGATACCAAACTGATTTTACGCAGCATCCTAATTCCCCCATTAAATGATTATGTGGATAAACCATAGCAATTGAATGTTTAGCAACGTCCAAGCCCTATTTAAGAGGTGGTTAAATAGACGAGTACATTGTCAAACAATTTAATTGTATGCTATGAAAGGCTTTGGATTCGTTAAACTGGCGGCCAAGGATAATTTGGGCCACCGGGACCGGGCTGGGGGAACTTACGTGATTTGAGCAAACTCTGAATCCGGTGTTGGAAGGCGTGGATTTCACGTTCGGTAATCAGTTGGTCAAGTGCCTGACGGTACGTGCCTTTTTGATTATCGACCTGCGTACATAAGCGCTCGATGTCAGTTAGCAGAATGTCATCAATGGGTTCGCCAGCAAATTCCCATATTACTGTGCGTAATTTTGGACTGCTGTTAAAGGTGATACCATGATCAATACCCCACACATGACCTTGACCATCGACAAGGCAATGTCCACCCTTGCGGTCAGCGTTGTTGACGAGGATGTCAAAAGCGCACATGTGCCGCATCTGGGTCATTTTCTCTTCATCGAACTCGAAGTAATTCAGTTCAGGATCGTGTTCCACAAAGAACTGCATCGAGCCTAGCCCGTGCGGTCCTTGGCGCAAAACAGTCGGTGGGACAATCTGCCAATCAAGTACTTCGGAAGTTATGAACGAAGCCAATTCGCGCTTACACAGCATTCCATCAGGGAAGTCCCACAACGGTCGTTCCCCTTTTTGCGGTTTATAGACCGCCATGACGCTGCGCTCATCATGGTTGATGGAAAGTAGAAAGGTATAATTGGAACTCCAGCGCATCATGCCGTGTTCCGCTTCAATGCTGCCGTTCTGCAAAATTTCCAGTACTTGCTGGCTTGTGAGCCCCTGCGGTTCGGAGGAGTTCGTGTTTTTGTCCATACTTTATGACCAGTAGTAGACTAACCGACCGTTTTGTTTGGGATCAGCACGCCCGGAATTGACGACTTCCAGCGCTTGCTCGCACAAAAGTGCCATTTGGTCGCGCTTGCACCATAACTTGACCACACCCGGTTCGGTTTCGCTCAGTTCATCCAGATCAGTTGTTGAAACCAATTCTTGAGCGACTAACACTACCAAATCGTGGTCTTCATCATATCCTAAACCCATTTGCGCTACACGGAAAACCGGTTCAATCGGTTCGCGCAAATCCATATCAACACCGCTCAAATTCACGGTTGAACCCAAAGCATCAGGACTGCGCTTATCAAGATCTTCCAACATTTCCTTTATGGCTTCGCTCAATGCGCGCGCTTGCTCTTTTTCAATGATCAGCGAAACCAGTTGCCTTCCCTGTCCACTTTGTAAATGGAAAATCCGTTGACCACGCGGTCCAATGGTGCCAATGGTGATAAAATCCACCGGATTAAGTTCGATTTCTTTTCCTGCCATAGCCTATCTTTCACTGATAAACATGTGCGTATGACCTGTTTAGGCCGTTTTCTCGGCCTGTTTAGCCTGCTTACGTTCTTGTTCCATTTGCAGGATATGTGCCATATCGTTCATGGTTCCTACATAAGGACGACCAAAACCGAGCGAAAGCACGCTGATCGAAGCTGGCGTGATCACAATACGCTGAAACTCATCCAAGTGCATACCCAAGAAATGGGCAAGTACCATCTTGATAATATCGGCATGGGAAACAACCGCAACGGTTTCGTGAGGATGCGCGCTCACCAAGGCTTCGATGGCGTTAACCGCACGCACTTGTACGCCGCGCATCGTTTCGCCATTGGGAAATTCCGCCCGCGATGGATACTGCTGTACCACCTGCCACATCTTCCGTCCGGTCAGCTTATTGATCTCCATGCCTTCCCAATCACCATAACGCACTTCACCGAGTTCGGTTGTTTGTTGGATAGTAAGGTGCTGATGGTGCTGTCGAATGGCCTCTGCCGTCTCCATAGTACGTTCGAGTGGGCTGGCATACAAATGGTCGATGGGCGTGTCAGCCAGCCGTTTACCGAGAGCCGTTGCCTGAGCTTGACCTTCTTCATTCAAATGAACACCGGGTGTCCAACCGGCCAATTTGCCAGTCTTTACAAAGTCGTTCACAGCGTGTCGGATGAGCAAAATTTGAGTCATGCAGCTTCTTTATTTTGTTGAGTGTGCTTATAGGGGATCATATCATAATTAATTTCAAATTCACACTCTCTTTTAGCGTAGGTTAATCATCGTGGACGCAATGCCCAGATGCTCGCCCCTCCTAAACTGACATAAATCCACCCCTCACGACTCACCGTGACATCATATGGATGATGCTGCCAAAAACCACTGGCTTGAAAGTGCATCTTTTGGAGGTTCGTCGTACTCCATTGTGCGCCGCTGCTGGGTATTTCAGGCAAAATGATGTGAGGTTCTAATGGATTACCGTTGGCATCAAAGCCTATTGTGACCAGTGTATAGCCATTCAGAACCGACTGATCCGTTACACCACCTAATGTCACTAATAACTGCCCTTTCAAATGGGGAAAGGCCTCACCCGAATAAGCCACGATACCCAGCGGATTGCTGTGGGTCGCGAAGGTCATCGCCGGTGGTGTCACTTTACTACAGTCAAAACTGCTGCTTATCGTATCGAGGATGTTTTCTTTGCCGACACAATAAGGCCAGCCGAAATTTGCACCGGCTGTAACCTTATTCAGTTCATCATCGTTCGTGGTATACGGCAAACCATCACGAGCAGTATCCACCGTCCACAACGTTTGATTTTGAAATGCCAGATCATTCGGCTGGCGCAATCCGCTAGACACCACCTGCCGATCACTACCATCCAGCGCGAAACTCAATATAGTTCCACGATCCGCTTGGGTTTGTTCACAAGCATCACATGCTGCCCCAATCGACACATAAAGGCGTTTGTCCGGCCCGACCGCAATTCCACCTGTCCAGAAACCTGCACCACCGGGCAAGTCATCCACAAGAGTAGTTAAGGCATTGTTTGCCCATTTGTAAATGTGTGAGCCACCAGCGATATAAAGGGCATTGTCATCGTAAGCAAGACCATTTGGAAAAGTCAGTTTTTGGGCGATTATGTGGGGCGTTTCCGGGAGACCATCGCCATCGGCATCGGTCAAAGCCAACACTTCACCCGACAGCGGACGGGCAGCGTACAACGTGCCATCCGACGCAGCCGCCAGCGATGTGAAACCCATCTCACCGCCGCTCTCATCATGAATGACCAACTCGGCACAATAATAGGTCGCATTGACCCAAGGCGGGTCAATTAAATGTGGACGCAGCGCACAGGCTGGTAACTGCGATTGTGCCTGTACATTTTGCTGGATGCTAACCAGCAAAATAGCGAAAACTAAAAATGAGAAGTGACAGAGTGTTTTCATCGGACGTGCGATTCCGAAATTATTTGGATAGTTGATGAATGTTAGCTGAAAAATTGGATGAGCAAACCACCGTCTTTGGTACGATTGTTATTATTCTAAGATTTTTCAGATGAGAAAGGGCAGTCTTTTTAAGATTCATACACTATAATATTCCCATATTCTGTCTATTTTAGGGTTGAGGATGAAAATTGGACTTATTGCGGACATTCACGGAGATTATGCCGCACTCCAAACCGCTTTAGATCGGCTTGATAATTATCATCATGTAGATGAAATTCTCTGCGCGGGTGATCTGGTAGGGCGTGGTCCGGAGCAGGAAAAGGTTGTTGAGGTCATTCGTCAGCGTAACATTCCAACTGTCAAAGGCAACCACGATGAGTGGGCCTATGGATTTGAACAATCCAATGCGGATTATCTAGAAGATTTACCGATCAACTGGCAAAAACGCTATGATGGTTATAAGGTGTTCATGTGTCACGGCAAACCCGGAAACAACATCTGGGGATTGTACCGCGACCATGTGTCGAACACGCTGCTTAATATGATGCTCGAATCACTCGATGCCGATGTTTTAGTTGTGGGACATACGCATGTGCCCATGTATATCAAAGTAGCGAATGGATGCGTCATTAATCCGGGTTCACTCTATACCTTTCATAGTACCCGTGTGACCTCGCATACCTACGGAGTATTAACATTGCCTGACATGAAATTTGAATTGTTCGATTTGATGGCTGATCCCATTAAGCCGGTACTTCCATGACGACACCTGAACCTGTTCCATCGGAGCATTACACCCGCGAGTATTTTGAGAAGTGGAACTACGCGGATCGTCCACTGGGCAAATACAGCATGTATTGGTTTGCACGGCGCTATTACGCAGCTTTGGTTCGACGTTATGCCCTTCCTCAAGAACCCGGTCAGCCGCAGCGTAAACTGATGGAAATGGGCTGCGGTTTGGGACATTTGCTGGGACTACTACAAGATGATTTCCACTGTGTTGGTATTGATCTGATCGACTACAGCATCGAGCAAACGCATTTGAATGCGCCCAAAGCTGAAGCCTTTCAGATGAGTGCCGATGATTTGAGTGCCTTCGAGAGCAATTCATTTAGTGTAGTGGTGGCACTGCATCTGGTCGAACATCTGCCCAACCCTGAACACACGATTCAGCAGGTTAATCGTATTCTGAAACCCGGTGGCCTGTGGTTGTTCGCGACCCCACATCCCGATTACAGTATGCGCCGCTTCAAAGACCGCGACAACGACGCGATTGGCAAAGACAAAACGCATATCAATGTGCATCCACCGGAACAGTGGCGAGCATGGTGCGAACAAAACGGTTTCAAGATGCTCAAGCACTTTGGTGACGGTTTATGGGATGTGCCTTATCTACCAATTTTGCCTAAAGTGGTTCAATTCGGTTTGTTTGGTATTCCGGCGCTGGCGCAGGTGGTTACCCAAACCACGCTAACTCCCCTGTCGATGGGTGTCAACCAGATTGGTATCGCCCGTAAACTGTAACTGACAAGTCATCATCTAATGATTACTAC
>JACDGI010000524.1 GCA_013821665.1 Anaerolineae bacterium | reverse complement strand
GCCGTAGGCCTGGGGATCGGGGCGGCCGGGCAGTGGCCCTGGTCCGGGGCAGACCCGCCCTTGCAAGCCGCCGCTTGGGCCGCCACAGGGCGAAATTTGCGCGATTGTAGGGATCTTTTATTCTACTACTGTTTGTAATACCAGAGTAGGCAGGCGTAAGATCCCGTCCCCGTTGTCGAGTAGCCTGTTAATTCTGAAATTATGTGGGTGCTCCGGCGCTTTTGGTGATGCCGGTGGATCGCAGGTAGTGGCTTGTTGAGGGGGAGCACCCATGCGCGTCAAGTTAAGGATTTCACAATCGCGCCGATGGGTAGTGCGGCGGGCCGTGAAGCGGAATCGGCCCTTTGCTGCCCGCCCGGTTAGGCACATGCACGCTAAAACTGTCCCAACGGAGCAGCGGTCAGCGCGCCAGAGCACCACAAATTGTCGCCCACCGTCCCGCTACATGGGCAGCAACTAGGTCGCGCCAGGCACAAAAAGTTTGTGAAATCCTTAACTTGACGCGCATGGGGTTTGGGCCAACAAAGGTTGGAGGGTAAGTAGTATGAATAAGCAAGACTTTCAGAATGGGGTTTCTGAGTTGCAGCAGTTTATTGGAACCTCATTTGCCTTGCATCATGTTCTCTGGCAACCCACCGTACCTTTAGTGGTTGAGGAACTAACAGATGGTTCCATTTTCGGTGAGGTAGCGGAACTTGATAAGGATGGAGCGGTGATTTCAGAAGGCATATTGACGAGCAAGTTAAAGGTGGAAACCTTGTTAAATAAAGAATTTGGAGGACCAGGCGCATCCCGTAGTGAGGGCTCCGGTGCGGCTATACGCGACCGGCACGGGGTGTAGACGGCAAAGACGTAGTCGGCCCCGGTCACGAGCTTGGCGCGGGCAGCGAGGTCCGTGACATCGGCCCAATAGCGCGGGGGGATGGTCGGATAATGGGTCTGCAACCAGCGCCGTGTGGGTGGGGTCCGGTGCACCAGATCAGTCCAGATCACACCGCCCGCCGGTTGCGCCAAGGCAGGCGGCAGCGCCAAGGGCGCCGGAGACGGAATACTAGCCACCAGTAGGAACTCCCGCAGCATAGGTTGGTCAGTCAGCGGTAACAGCGCTACCCGCAAGATTATAGCACAAACGTCAAACAGTCTATTTCCGTACGCGGTTCCTCTTGCGATGGATCTATTAGGGTTGCTGCCGCCGCAGCGGCTTCGGGCGGTAGGGCGGGTAAGGCGTGGGGCGTGACTGCCGCTCGCCCTAGTGCGGATAGGGACGTGGCCACCGGGTGCGCGCCGGGGGAGGGCGCGCCCAGTTGTTCAGGCCGACGCACCTGCACAGTGGTCGCCTCGCCCGCAGCGTGATCGCGTGGTCCCCATCTCTAGCGCGCCCTGGAGACGGCGCAGGTGTAGCGATAGCTTAGGCTAACGAAGGCCGCGTAACGCGCGCAAGCAAGCTACCGGGGGCAACGGATGGGCGCACCCTAGCTGAGTATACCTCTTTCACCGCCGCAGAAACGAATGGATGCGGAGTTCTGCAGCGGGGGCATTCGTAGCCCCTGCTACAGGGTGGTGCGGGGTAGCGCCCCGTATGTGCCTACAGCCTGTTCCTATGAGGCGCGACCGTGGCATAGATCTAACCGGTTGGGCCGTGGGCCGTCCGCGCCTGGTAAGATACTACAAGCTGTCATGCGTTAGCGTACACTTTTTACGAAAAAATGACGTGACCCCCAATAGCGCGAAAGTCGCCCTGTGGGGTCAAAAGATGGGGTGGTACGGGGCCGATTGAGCACGCTAGCGGCGGCCCAAAACGGTGCAACGCGCTCCACAGGGCGACTTTCGCGCTATTGTTAGATTTACACGTTCTGTGTTTCTAGGCCACAATGCTGTATTTTGGCGCAATGTATTCACATATACATATGTATGAAGGTAGCTGCTGACAGACATATCAGCAGCTGCCTATTTGTTGAGGAATATGACTTTTGTGGTAGCAAACTGGACCGGAACGCGTCCGATTACCGCATCGTACTCCCGCTGAGCATCATTCCATGTCAGACGAGAGTATATTTCTAGCGACTGCCGGCGGGCACGACCGGAATATGGCTGTATCGCCGCATCCTCGATTCCGTGCTTCTTCAACCAGGTTCAGAGGAAATGCCGTCATGCTGCCGGCTGAAACCCCCGCGATTTATCGCTGGGGTTTTTTACACTCGCTTGTTATAGGCCCGCATCGCAAAGATGTAAGCCACAACCAGAATGCCGACGCACCAGGCAAGAGCAACCCATATATCATCCGACACTGGTTGTCCAGACAGTAACGCACGGATGGTTTCCACTATCGCCGTCACTGGCTGGTTTTCGGCAAAGACCCGGACTACCGTCGGCATCGACGTGGTTGGCACAAACGCCGAGCTGATAAAGGGCAGCAAGATAATCGGATACGAAAATGCGCCTGCGCCGTCTGGCGATTTTGCGCTCAGTCCGGCAAGCATCGCAACCCAGGTTAAAGCCAGCGTAAACAACGCGAGTATGCCGGCAACAGTAAGCCATTCCAGGATGCCCGCCGCCGACCTAAAGCCCATAATCAACGCGACGAGAATGATGACCACCACCGAAATCGCGTTGGATACCAGCGAGGTCAGGACGTGTCCCCACAGCACGGTGGAAGGGGCAATCGGCATGGAGCGAAATCGCTCAATTATCCCCCGTTGCACATCGGTAAACACACGGAAAGCCGCATAGGATATCCCGCTCGCAATAGCAATCAGTAAGATCCCAGGTACTATGTAATTGACATAATTACCTGTACCGGTCTGAATTGCACCACCGAACACATATACGAACAGCAACATAAACGCAATTGGCATGATCGTGACCGTGATGATGGTGTCCATACTGCGGAAAATATGGCGCATGGAACGACCAAGCATCACGCTCATATCGCTGAAAAAGTGTTTCTGTATCGTTTCCATCTACTGTTCCCCCTTTTTGCCAATGATGGCGAGAAAGATCTCCTCCAATGTCGGTTGTTTTTCAACATACTCCACTTGAGCCGGTGGAAACCGCTTTTTGAGATCCATGAGCGTGCCGTCGGCGATAATCCTTCCCTCATGGAGAATGGCGATGTAATCAGCGAGCTGTTCAGCCTCTTCCAGGTACTGCGTGGTCAAGAAGACGGTCATGCCGCCATCGGCAAGCTCCTTCACCACTTTCCACACCGCGATGCGTCCCTCGGGGTCAAGCCCGCTGGTCGGCTCGTCAAGGAAAATGATCGGCGGTTTACCTACAAGGCTCATCGCGAGGTCAAGCCGGCGGCGCATCCCGCCTGAATACGTAGACACCCTGCGGTTTGCGGCATCTGTTAAACCGAATCGTGTCAGCAAATCGTCCGCAACCTGGCGTGGGTTTTTGAGGTGTCGGAGCCTGGCGATCATGATCAGATTTTCTTGCCCGGTCAAAATCTCATCCACGGCGGCAAATTGCCCGGTCAGACTGAGTGATTGCCGCACGTTGTCTGGCTTTGACACAACATCAAATCCGTTGACAGTGGCAGTTCCGCCGTCCTGTTTGAGCAGCGTGGTGAGGATTTTGACAATCGTTGTCTTGCCCGCGCCGTTGGAGCCGAGCAGGGCAAAAATGCTGCCAGCTTCCACTGTGAAATGAACGCCTTTTAAGACAGTGAGCTTCTTGTATGATTTTTGTAAATCTTTTACCTGAATTGAAATGTTTTGCACAGTCTTTTCCTCATAATAGAACAGTAGCCTTCGACAAATTAGCCTCCATGCCTTTGAGCGCAGCATACGTTAACTTATCCATCTTCGAGCCGTCAAAGGTAATGGATTTCATGGCACGGTAATATTTCTTAGACCAGGTATGCGCCGAACGATTTGCACAAGCCCCGTGTTTCAATCATCATCATGGTACTTTCCTATGCTCCCCTACAATTCGCTGATCTGCTCAGCGAAAGACTACAAGTTACCTTGATGCCTAAGTCGTTTCATCCACATTCTCTTCGTGTTTTTTTATTTCTCGCTCTTTCTTAATCACAGAGATTATGTTATAATCAACTCACTAACCTATTAAAATGAAAATCCGTAAAATTAACTCGTTTACTAAGATAAATATATCTTATCAGGAGAAACAAAAATTGTCAAGTGGTTCTCAGAAAAAATCTCTGGATGTTCTAGGAGAGCTGACGCGGGAGATCCGGCAATTCACTGGACTCGGAGCATCCTTCTACCGGGCGGCAGCGGCGCGGATCGGAATGACTGTCACCGACATGCAGGTGATTGATATCCTGGAGAGCATCGGTCCTTCGACCGCTGGTCAGCTTGCCGATCTCACAGGACTCACCACCGGAGCAGTAACTGGAATGCTTAATCGACTGGAGGAGGCTGGGTTTGTGCATCGGGAGCGCGACCCCAACGACGGGCGCCGGGTCATTGTCCGGCTCGCTTCAGGCAAGGATGAAATGCAAGCGATCAACTCCATCTTCGATGCTTTCGGGAAGGCGTGGGATGAACTGGCGTCAAACTACGACAATGAGCAGATCGCCTTCCTTCTGGATTTTCTCAAACGCAGCAATGCGCTGTCCAGACAAGAAATTATCCGCTTGCAAGAAGCACCAGAGGCTGAAGGGGAAATCTCCTCCGCTCCACTGGGAAAAGTGAAGAGTGGTCGGCTCGTCGTTTCCGCCGGAATCTACCGACTGACCTTGCACGCGGACGAGCGAATAACCGAACTCTACCAGGCTCGCTTCGAGGGACCGATGCCGAGCGTCGCGGCCAAAGATGGGGTCGTCACCATCCGCTATCTACGACGTCTGTTGGGTATGGCCGGGAAGCAGGGCGCATCGGAAGTCGCACTCAACGTTACCATCCCGTGGCAGATCGTGGTCCAGGGTGGAGCGGCGGATATCACCGCCAAACTGGGCAATCTCAATCTCGTGGGGCTGGAAGTCAAGGGGGGACTCAGCATGATCCGCTTAGAGCTTCCCGCACCCTCCGGCGTGGTTCCCATACGGATCAGTGGGGGAGCATCAGATGTCACTGTGCGACGCCCGGCAGGCACTGCCGCACGAGTCCACCTCAAGGGCTGGGCCTCTGCCTTTGTTTTCGATGATCAAACCTTCAACTATGTGGGCAACGACGTGCGGATGCAAAGCTCTGGCTTTGAGCCGACCGCTTCGTACTACGACATCGAAGTTGTCGGTTCCGCCAGCATGGTCACAATTACCTCTGGGTGACACGAGATGAACTGGACCGAAAAGTAAAGTTATCGGCTTGATTCTCTCGCTCAGGTGGTATATTATCGGCAGAGTTGCAGACGCGATCTCGTGAAAAACTGCGCCGATAATCCAACTCTGCCGATAACGAGGCATTACTGATGAGCGGGCATTTCCTGCAATGCCCACGTGTTGCCATCAGGATCACTAAAGTGGACATACTTTATGCCCCCCAGATCGTCAACCTCACCCACTTCAACACCCCGGCTCGCGAGTGCTTCGCGAGCCTTTTGGATGTCCGCTACGACCAAGTGCAGCCCCTTGATCGTTCCAGGCTGCACTTCAGAAATTTCGCCCATACCGGTCCCAATGACGATTGAACAAGCCGATCCGGGCGGTGTGAGTTGGACCACTCTCATTCCGTTCCCTGGCTGGACATCATGATCTGCGTGAAATCCGACCTTTTCAACGTAAAATACCTTGGCGCGGTCAACATCAGAGACCGGAATCGGCACTAATTCAAGTTTCATATTCATCTGTATTCTTGCTCCTTTGTGCTCATCTCATGGCACATTCATAATAAGTAATCAGGTTTTTGCGAGAACATCCCTATACTACCGCAAGCACAAGGAGGCTGTCTTGTATCAAATGGCAAATCACTCAGGCTGCCTCAAGCGAATGATTTGAGCAGGCGTATACCCAATAAAGTGCTTCAGCGATCTGGTCAGATGCGGCTGATCGAAATAGCCAGCCTCATCAACGGTGTCGAGG
>JACDGI010000016.1:3708-27337 GCA_013821665.1 Anaerolineae bacterium | reverse complement strand
GAAGCAAGCCGAGGAAGCCTTACGTGAATCGGAACGCTTTGCACGTTCAGTCGTGGATGCACTGTCGGCTCACATCGCCATCCTTGACGAAACCGGGCAGATCATAGCGGTTAATAAAGGCTGGCGGTTATTTGCATCTTCAAATAACGCGGTTCTGATCAGTGTCATGGAAGAAGCAAACTATTTGCAGGTTTGCGAAACAGCAGTGGGTGCTGGAGCGGAAGAGGCTGCGGCTTTTGCAGCCGGTATCCGGGCGGTGATTCAGGGCAAACAAGAGGCCTTCTCCTTGGAATATGCTTGCCATTCACCTAGCGAAAAGCGCTGGTTTGTGGGACGGGTAACCCGTTTTCCGGGTGAAGGACGTATCCGTATTGTGGTTGCCCATGAGAATATTACTGAGCGAAAACGAGCGGAACAAACGATACAAGCGAGTGAGGAAAGATTCCGGGCATTGATACAAAATTCGTCGGACATTATCAGTGTCTTTGACGTTGACGGAGTCGCATCCTTCCACAGCCCAGCCATTGAGTCGGTAATGGGTTATACCCCTAAACTGATTATTGGGCGAAATGTTTTTGGGGTCATTCATCCAGACGATATAGCCTCAATGCGGACGAGCTTCGAATCACTAATTTCAAGACAGCTTGATACTATTTCCGTTGAGGTACGTCTTCTGCACACGGATCAATCGTGGCGCACCCTCGAAGCGGTCATGACAAATCAGTTAGATAATCCCGTCATAAACGGAATTGTGGTCAATTCGCGTGATATTACCGAACGTAAGAAGTCCGAAAACGAACTGACCGCGCTGTACAACGCCAGTTCTTACTTATTCAAATCGGATAGTTTGCTCAACCTTGCTCATCAGATCGTTAAGGCAGTTGTTACCGAATTCGGACAAGCCGACTGCCGATTGATACTCATTAATAAGGATCAGGGTCAGTTAGAAGAATTGGCACATTCGCAGAAACATCATATCAAGGTGCAAAAAATCCAGAGTCTCGATAGGGTTGGCATACTTCAAGACTCCGTTCGTACAGGAAAGGCCATCTATATACCGGACATCAGTCTAAGCCTTTATGCGGGTTCGGCCTCATCGGGTATCCATTCCCAACTCGTTATTCCACTTCGGTCTATGAACGGACTCATGGGTCTACTGGATTTACGAAGCACAGAAGTACATGCATTCGACAATATCAACCAGCGCATCCTCAGTGCCTTTGGTGAGCGAGCAGGATTCGCTGTTGAAGCCATCAAGTTGTACGAGAAGATTAATCACCATGCTGGACAACTTGAGGTGCGAGTCACCGAGCGTACCGCTCAACTTCAGCGATCCAAAGATCGCCTTGAAGCCATTTTGAATCACAGCAGCGATGCCATTATTATGACGGAGCCAGATGGTGTTATCCGGCAGACCAACCAGACGTTTTCTAAACAATTTAATTACCCCATCGAGGAGGAATTTGGGCAACTGCTGTCCATACTGGTCAATGGTGAACAGTCCAAAACCGTGTTGGATACGCTTAAGAATGCGGTGCAAGAGAAAACATCTCAGCGGCTGGATATGGTTGTCTATCGGCAGGACGGCACCTTTTTCGATGCCGACATCGCCATATCACCGATTATAGACACCAATGGCATCACAACAGATGTCGTTTGTAGTATACGAGACATCAGCCTCCACAAGCAGTTTGAGGAAAGTTTGCGAGTGGCTCTGGTGAAAGAAAAAGAACTTAATGTGATGAAAACGAATTTCATTTCGATGGTTTCGCATGATTTTCGCACACCATTGGCCGTTATCATGGCGAGTGCAGAGACTTTAGAAGCTTATTATGACCGCTTGGATGCAGTCAAAAAAGCGCGGCACTATGCCAATATTCATACGCAGATCAATCGGATGGTGGCGCTGCTGGACGATGTGCTGACCATTAACCGGGCCGACGCAGGCGCAATATTGTTCAAACCGATTTTAATTGACCTCAACCAATTTTGTCAGGACATGGCCCAAGAATTTCAGTCGATGCCCTACATGAAGCACCGGTTGCTTTATTCCTGCTCCAGTCCGCCGGTGAAGGTGCTGATCGACGAAAAATTGTTACAGCAAGCCTTGATCAACCTGCTCACCAACGCTTTCAAATATTCGCCTGAAGGCAGCGTCGTCGAATTCGATCTTTCTTTTGATCAGGAGCATACGATCATCCGTATCAAAGATAGCGGTATCGGCATCCCTGAAAGTGATCTCCCCCGGATGTTTGAAACTTTTCGCCGTGCCACCAATGTCGGCCAAATTGAAGGAACAGGATTGGGCTTGGCAATCGTCAAACGCTCCGTTGAAGCACATGGTGGCACTATTGCTATCGAAAGCCATATCGGAACGGGTACGACTTTCACGATTTCGCTCCCCCTTCTTGAAGTAGAGTTGAGCCCAGCATGACTACTCGCCTCCAAATGGTTTCACGAGTGGCAGCAACAATGGTGATTGCGATTGGATGTTTGGTTATCACCGGATGGCTGTTCAATATTACGATATTTAAGAGTATTCTCCCCGGCCTCGCCACCATGAAATTCAATACCGCGCTGGCTTTCGTGATGGCGGGGATTGGACTGTTAGTGCTGCGGACACAACCGCGTGTGACACAGATCGTCGCTATAGTCATCATTGTGCTGGGGCTGTTGACTATCAGTGAATACCTCTTTGGTTGGAATCTGGGCATCGATCAATGGTTAATACATGAAACGGCAAGCCCCCAGAACTTATATCCGGGACGCATTTCGATTATCAGCGCGCTCAGCTTCGTCTGTGTGGGAATTGCCCTGCTACTGATACATACCCGCCGTTATTGGCTCGCCCATGTCATCATATTAATACCCGCTTTTCTTTCAATGCTGGCGATCATTGGCTACGTCTACAATGTGGAGACGCTATATCGCCTTGGCTCATTTTCATCTACAGCCCTCCATACGGCGGTTACATTTGTGGTGCTGTGTATAAGTGTGATTGTTGTTTACCCTAGCAATGGTCTCTCGAAATATGTCAGCGCCAACAGCGCCGGTGGATATATATTACGGCGGATGATTCCAGCAGCCATCCTGGTTCCCATCATCATTGGTTGGCTGCGATGGCAGGGCGAATTACAAGGCTTGTACGATACGGCATTTGGTTTAGCACTCTTCACCACGTCCAATATCTTCGTTTCGGCTGCGCTTGTGATCTGGATTTCGCGTACACTGCACGCAACGGATGTTGAGCGTAAACAGGGTCTGGAAGCCCTGTATCAGGCACATGACCAACTGGAAACACGGGTACAAGAACGCACCAGCGAACTGCTGATGGTGAATGAGGCCATGCAAGAACAAATTGTGCAGCGCAAACGGGCTGAAGACCAGTTTCGTGCAGTACTCGAATCCGCACCAGACGCGATCATCACCGTGAATGCACAGGGTGAGATTATTTTAGTCAATGCTCGAACCGAGCAATTTTTTGGTTACACCCGTGCCGAAATGCTCGGTAAACCCATAGAAATACTCATTCCTGAACGTTTCCACCGCCAGCACTCTGTCCACCGTAATGGCTACAGTGCCGCCCCGAATGCGCGTAACGTAAATGTTGGGCTAGATCTTTATGCCCAACGCAAAGATGGCAGCCAGTTCCCTGTGGAAATCAGTCTTAGCCCTACCGAAACGGAAGAGGGTATCCTGACGATTAGTTCCATACGGGATATAACCGAGCGTAAGCGCGCTGAAGAGTCATTGGCGCGGCTGGCTGCAATTGTCCAATCGTCGGATGATGCGATTATCGCCAAGACTCTGGATGGTATCGTCACCAGTTGGAATGGCGGAGCAGAACGACTCTTTGGTTACAGCGCCCCTGAAATGATTGGTCAGCCCATTCAGAAGCTGTTCCCGGCGGATCAGCAGGGTGAAGAAACCCAAATCATGGATAGGTTATTGCGCGGGGAACATATAGAGCAGTTTGAGACGGAACGCGTCACCAAAGATGGTCACCTCATTCCAGTCGCCTTGACGATTACACTGGTGAAAGATAGCAGTGGCAATATCATCGGTGCGTCTAAAATCGCTCGCGACATCAGTCAGCGCAAAGCGGCTGAAAATGCCTTACGCGAGAATGAAGACAAACTGCAAACGATGTTTAAGCTGCTGCCTGTGGGTGTGTCTGTGATGGATAAGGATAAGCACATTATCCAAATGAATCTTGCTCTTGAGGAAATAATGGGCATGTCCATGCCTAACCTCGTGCTGGGCAAATATCGAGCATGGCAATACATTGACCCTGATGGAAAACTCCTATTACCGGCTGAGTTTCCCAGCGAACGAGCCTTTACTGAGCAACAGTCTATTTCTAATGTTGAGATGGGAATCGTGAAGGAAGATGGGACAACGATCTGGACCAGCGTCAGTGCAGCACCCTTGCCACATAATCAAGGTGCGGTGATTGTCACGACCGATATTACCGAGCGCAAGCAGACGGAACAAGCGCTGCATTATAGTTTGGAGCAGTTCTATAACACATTCGTTTATGCATCCATCGGTATGGCGTTAGTTAATCTGGATGGGTGTTGGCTGCAAGTGAACCAAGCCGTATGTGAGATTGTCGGATATTCAGTACAAGAACTGTTGACTAAAACCTTCCAAGATATAACCCATCCTGATGATCTAGATAGTGATATTAACAACGTCCAGCAATTGCTAGCGGGTGAGATTCAGTCTTACCAGATGGAAAAACGCTACTTACATAAGCTCGGTCATGAGGTCTGGGTTTTATTGAGTGTGTCGTTGGTGCGTGACGACCAAGGCGAACCCCAACACTTTGTTTCCCAGTTACAAGATATCAGCAAACGCAAACAGGCGGAGCAAGAAGTCCAGCGTCTGCTGTTCGTGCTAGACAAAATGGTCGAAGGCGTTCAGATTGTCAGCCCTGACTGGCGTTATATCTATATTAACGAATCGGCTGCCAACCAAAACAATTACACAAAAGCCGAATCTTTGGGCAATACCATGATGGAAATGTTCCCCGGCATTGACGAGACGCCGTTCTTCGATCTGATGCGCCGCTGCCGTGATGAGGGAATCTCGGATCATATGGAGAACCATTTCACATTCCCTGACAAGAGCATGGGTTGGTATGATCTGCGAATTCAGGCGATACCCGATGGGGTTATCATCCTCTCAACCGACATTAGCGCCCGAAAACATGCCGATCTGGTGCTGCAAGAAAGTGAAAGGTACTTGAGGCTTATCACGCAAAATTCGCCGGACATGATGTACATTATGGATTTGATCCAACGGAAAGCAACCTATCTGAATCGGATGGAATTCTTAGGTTATTCTCAAAACGAGATCGAAGAGTTCGGTTCCCTTTTATCCGCCTTGCATCCCGACGATAAAGCCATTGTTATGGCTCACTGGAATGAAGTGATGTCCGATGGCGATCCGAATACTGTTACGATGATCGAGTATCGCCTGCAAGACAAGTCCGGACAGTGGCAGTGGGTGCAGAGTCGAGAAAGCATCTTTAAGACCACATCCGAGGCAAAACCAACCCAAATTCTAGTGACCCTGAGTGTTATTACCGAACGCAAACAAGCTGAACAGCAAGCACTTGAATTAATAAAAGAACGCGAACAAGTCAAAATACTTTCAGATTTCGTGAAAAACACATCGCATGATTTTCGCACACCACTGTCGATTATCAGTTCCAGCTTGTATCTCCTGTCAAAGTCTAACGACCCCGAAAAGCAAAAGCGGCATTTCGGAATTGCAGAGCAGCAAATTGTGCATTTAACGCACTTGCTTGACCGCTTGCAGGGGATGGGGCGGCTGGATAGCGTCATCGCTTTGGCCTTGCAACCCCTCGATGTAAACTCATTGGTCTCTGATTGGTGCGCCAATCTACGTTTTGAGGCTAAGGAAAAGGCTGTTACCGTACTGGGTTCGCTCTGGGAAAGCAGTCTCATGGTTCAAGCGGATTTTAAGGAGTTAAGCCTGGCCTTGTCCGAGTTGGGAAAAAATGCGCTCGGGTATACACCGCTCCAAGGCACGATTACGATCCGCACATCGCAGGAGGAAACTGAAGCCGTCATTGAAGTGCGTGATACCGGGAGCGGTATATCTGCTGCCCATCTGCCGCATATCTTTGAACGCCTGTATCGGGTCGATGAGGCCCGTTCTTTAGAGACCGGCGCGACAGGGCTAGGTCTATCAATAGCTAAACGGATTATCGACTTACATCAAGGCAGGATTGTTGTTGAAAGTGTTGTGGGAGAGGGCAGTGTATTTCGCGTGTTTTTGCCTCTCAGCACATAAATCTCTTTCGCCTACGGGAGATCAATCCTAAACGTATTGACGGATGGCGCAGCGTCAGACCGCTCGGAACAGGTTGTTTTAATCTTTCAGAGTTCCTTTGAGGAATAAATGAAGTCTATAGGGTTTCGCCATTGTCAAACGGGCTGTTGAAGCGCATAGCGGTTCGATTTCGGTCGAAAGTCAGGTTGGTTTAGGGACAACTTTTAC
Source organism: Anaerolineae bacterium (assembly GCA_013821665.1). Classification (GTDB taxonomy): domain Bacteria; phylum Chloroflexota; class Anaerolineae; order Aggregatilineales; family Phototrophicaceae; genus CFX2. Next base: position 20,806 of record JACDGI010000016.1, on the reverse strand, counting down.
AATTTCGCTTCCCTTAGATTGTACGAAAGCAGACGAAGCATGACAAGTATCTTGGTGATCGAAGATGTTGAACAGATGCGAGATAATATTGCCGAGATCCTAGAATATGAAGACTACACTGTTTTTAAAGCCGAAAACGGACGGGTGGGAGTCGAGTCTGCGCGTAACCACTTACCAGACTTAATTATCTGTGATGTGATGATGCCAGAAATGGATGGTCATGGTGTTCTTTTAGAACTGCGGAGTCAACCGAATACGGCCAGCATTCCATTTATCTTTCTTACAGCACTTTCGGATCTGCCATCGATTCGGAGTGGGATGAATTTAGGAGCAGATGATTATCTCACCAAACCCCATACAACCAACCAGTTAATAGCAGCGGTGGCGGCGCGATTAGAAAAACGGACTGTTATCGAGCATATGCACCAGCAGAACTTGGATGAACTGCGTGGAAATCTCATTCGGATGCTGCCTCACGAACTGCGTACTCCGTTGTCAGCCATTCTAGGCAACGCTGACTACATGACACGCGACTCGGCTAATCTGGGCAAGAATGATATACATCAACTTGGCGAAGAAATTGGCGTTGCGGGCCGACGGTTACATCAGGTAATCGAGAATTATCTTCTTTATGCTCAAACGGAGCTTATACGATATGACCCAACCCATATTGAGACTTATGCTAAACATCGCTGTGAGATTCCCGGCACGCTTCTTCGCGATATTGCCGGAGTCAGAGTAAGCAAACAAGAACGCGCTAACGATTTATCTGTACTCGCTGAAGATGTGGTCGTTTGTATATCGGCTGAAAACCTGAAAAAGATCATTGAAGAATTAGTGGACAACGCCCTTAAATTCTCCACATCAGGTACGCCGATTGAAATCACGGGAAAGAGCAACGATGGAAAATATACTCTCTCCATCAGAGATCAGGGACGGGGAATGACGGTTGAACAGATTAGCCGAATAGGTGCGTACATGCAATTTGAGCGGAAGATATACGAACAACAAGGACTGGGACTAGGACTGATTCTTGCAAAACGGCTGGCTGAACTTTACTCAGACGAATTAACGATTGTTAGTGAACTCGGACATGGGACAACCGTATCTATTCAATTACAGGTAGCTTCATAAGGGACTGATACATGTTTATTGAATGACAATAGGACTCTAAAAGGTGTCATGACCCAATGCACAACACATGGAGCCGTCCGATTGGGATGTATGTGAACGGACGTTATTATCGCTGCGAAGAAGCTCCCATTCTCGAACCGGAATAGGCAGTTATATTTTAAACAACGATTTGGGTCGTTGAACGTATTCGACTCTACCAACTTATGCATGAGTGGCCGGATTTCGATCAAGCAGCGGCGGATATTCTTCAGCCTCGTGGTTGTGCTGTATCTGGCAGCGCATATCACACGGGCGCAGGAAGTCTCTATCCCGCCGGAACCCACAACCCTGCCGACTGAAATTGCGATTGCGACCTTTAATCCAACCGATGAGCCGACTACTGAGGATGTCGATATAACCCTCACGCCATCAGAACCAACCGCACTGCCTACAGATGAACCTGTGGCAACCGCTGACACGACTGACGAACCAACACTTGCGCCTATCGCTGCCAACATAAGATCGTGTCTTGCATGGCGTGTTTGTCTGAAAACAGTTTATTGACACTGACCATTTCTGCTGAAGGATACAATGTAGCGCTGGCCTGCCATGTCGATCCGAGTGTATTACTCGGCACTCAAGTGACAACTGGTGAAATGATGCCTGCTGATTCCTCAACCACAACCAACGATGGTTTTCAGACCGATGGATTATGGATACTGATGGGCAGTCAACTGGATACTTCTTCCCCACTGGTGAACGCAGGTAAATTATGGACTTTCAATTATCAGGTAGTGGGTACAGGTGTCACACAGATTGTCTGCCAGACCTTCATTGGTGATCGTGAAAACGAGCCGCTTCCGCTCGTTACCTTCAATCTGGTACTGACCATTGAAGGTTATCGGGATGCAGCCGTGATCGTATCCTCCCCTACTCTCTCGGTGACTGAAACGGAAATCCCCATCACGCCGGAGGCGACAGAATCAGTAATAGAGACCCTGACGGTCAACACTCTGAGCATCAAGTTCATGTTTAGAATTACCCCGATAAAACAGAGTGACAAGTTCTCACCTTAGTTAATATATAAAAAGAGCAATCGAATAGGGACTGGGTTTGAGCCATAATCTGTTGCGTCATTATTTCTATGCTTTCTTGTTTGCCATATTCCATGTGTTCCCAACACTGATCCCTAAATAGTTGGCAATAGATGGAAAACTCCATCCTTTTAAGCGCAACTCAATAACTTTTGCCTGAAGATCTAATTTTGCTGGGTCAATGGGATGAGGCCGAGCTTGATAAGCTGCTCGATGGAAAGCGAACTCAAACTTGAAATATCTAGGATACGTACGGCGACCCGTTCGCAACAATTATATTGTACTGTATTTGAAAGCACATTAATTATATTTCATTGCGCTAAAAAACTAATGTCAATCCATATCCTCTTTTAAATGTGGTGTTAGGCATCCCAAAAGTTCTGACGACTTATAGGAGAGTAGTATTCATTCATCAAGTGAACCTAGATAACGCAATCACTTGGTGACCATCGGGATAGCAAATGCTGCTCAGAACAAGCGTTTTCCAAGACCTACATCTTGCCACATTTCCGTCTCAGCAATTTTCGAATTCTGCCAAGACATATATCGCACGGGGTGGAAGGACAATCGATTAAACATGTCACAAAGGGGAGTTTTCACATAAGCATTGAAGAGAACTCCACCTGTAGGAACAAATGGGAGATGTAGGCTTGAATAACTGGTATATAAAGTAGAGCAGCTAAACGTCTATCCGTCCAAATGATTTCGCCGACATCAATGGCTTAGAAGTGCTAACGGACTATTCGATGTCAATTGTTGGGCGCATAAAAATACATTGTTCTCCACAACATGGACAGAGAAATTCAGACACTTTACAATTGAATACTCCTTAGAGCTTTGTATATTGTGATTGCCCGTGCGGACAGGTTTTTAACTACACCTAGATCAAAAGACTCAATTTTTGAATCCAAATCATTATCGGACAAGTTAGTCAATTTTAATTTATTTCATTAAACAATATTAAATTCAGATATTTTCTTCATAATCTTGCTTGAAAGCAAATAAACAAGGAGTTAATTCCCCTTAATGTGAATGCTTTCCTAAATTAAACATATATTATTTTTTACCTGTTTTATCTATATAATTAAAATATATAAATTATAATTTATTTTCAATTAGGTTCGAGTATAACAAAACCTGAATTATGGTGAAGACTATCCTCTTAAGCTAATGTTACGAGCAAATATAACGTGAGGCTATGTTAATGATTTCCAAGGCCGAAGACGGATTTTACCACCCAACGACTGAGGCTGAAATCTGCGAGTTAGTTAAACATGCTGCCGAACAAGGGCTGAAAGTCCGGGTTAGAGGTTCCGGTCATTCGGTTCAATCGGCAATCTACACGGGGGACTTTAAATCACCTCCTCGCGACGATCCAAACATCAATATATATCTCGACAATATGATTAGTGTGTGTTTCGATTATGAACACAAGCAAGTGACGGCAGAGGCAGGCTGCCATCTTGGCAAAGACCCAACTGATCCCACTTCAACTATCAAGAACAGTTTACTTTATCAGATTGATTGCAAGGGATGGGCGCTGTCTGATACTGGTGGGATTATTCATCAAACTGTTGGTGGTTTCATGTTGTCTGGCTCATCGGGTGGGAGTTTGAGCGATTCGGTGGCGTGGCAAATAGTTGCCATCCGGGCGGTCGATGGGCTGGGCAATATACACGACTTTCGCAAAACTGATGACTTGAACAATCCTTTTTATGGTATGGGGGTGTCAATGGGCTTGTTAGGCATTATCACTTCCGTGACTTTTCAGTGCGTTGATCGCTACGACATCATCGGTGTAGAGACTACATCTTCCCTCAAGGAATGTGCAATTGATTTGTTCGGCCCAGGCGGAAACGACAAGCCCAGCTTGGATGGCTACTTCAGAGACATACAATACTCGCGACTGCTGTGGTACCCGCAAGAAGGTGTTGGAAAGGTGGTTGTCTGGGAAGCGCATAAACTCGACAAGACTCCGGAAAATTTTAAGCCCAAACACTATCATTTATTCCCAAGTATCTTAGGTTCAGAACTGCCCGCACAGATATTCGCTAGTACTATGTTCAAGCTGTTCGATATTTTAAATCCCCCCGAACCCACTAGCAAACTAGGGAAATTGGGTAGACAGATACTGAAGCCTTTTTACTCGCTAATAGTAAACTATTTTCTGGCATCAGCAGTACTGGCACCGCAGCAGTTCCAGGATGTCTGGTGGCAAGGACTACCCATGGATAACAACGTTAACTATAAATTGATGCCGACACAATTTACGGAGCTGTGGCTCCCTCTATCCACCGCCGCAGATGTTATGCAAGAACTCCGGCTGGCCTACGAGGAAGGAGGCTTCAACGCGACGGGCACCCATACCTGCGAGATTTACATGTCGGCAAGTAACAATTTCTGGATGAGTCCTTCGTATCAGCAGGATGTTATCCGAGTTGACCCCTTCTGGTTTGGCAAGAACAGAGGCAATCCCAATGAAGTTTACTATCCGATGTACTGGGAGCGACTTAAAAAGTTCAATTACCGCTTGCACTGGGGCAAAGCGCTCTCGGGAGATGTTGGTTATTTGAAAGCGCAATACCCCCGATGGGATGATTTCATGAGCCTTCGCGAGCACATGGATCCGCATCAGGTCTTTGTAACCGACTACTGGCGCAGAAATCTAGGCATAGATGCGGACTAAGGGGAAAATCACATGAACGACAGGCTTTCTGAGACAGCGTGGGAAAACTGCACGAGCAAGCAACAATTGTTGATCTCCATGCTCATCCCATTTTGAAGGCAATCTTCCGGCGCACGTTGAGCCGCCGCGTAATGATACCCAGCCCTTTCGTCGGTGACTTGAACCCACTTGATGTACAAACGACTTTCCCAAAATTGGGAATCGGCAAAGTGGATGTGTTGTTTTCGACAGCTTATGCCCTCGAAAAACAGCTGCTCGACGAATTCATAAAATTCGAGACCAAATGGACCTACATCAGATTTTTGTGACGTGTTACTGGCGTGGGCATCTAGATATCTCACCATGATAGGCAGGATGCGAGGAGTTGACAATGAATCCTAATTTTGAATTCGAGCATCGCGATTGGGAGGCTTTTCATCAAAAGGCGTTCTTCATCGACATGCATGCTCATCCAACCTTTCCGGCATCGTTCTTCCCGCCTATTCGGTTGTTGCCGTTTTTCCCATCGTACCGGCACGCCAATCAGTGCGATTTGGATAATCTGCCAAGTCCGCGAGGGTATCGAGGGTCAACCATATTTAAATTCCGTACCGCGTTCCCATTGCTTCAAGCTGGCGGTGCTGATGTTGTCCTGACCAATGCGGTTGTGCCAGAAGATGATTTTCTGGGAGCCTTCCTCGGCAGTCGCGGTAACTTGAGGCGCGTTGCCCGCTTGCCACTGCTCGCATACGTCTACAAACAATACCTTAGTCACTCGTACTTCCAAGCTACACTAAACATGCTGGAGGCGATTGCAACGGAAGTCGACGAATTTAATCGTTTTGCCGACGAAATGAATCGCACGACAGCAACCAAGCGTCGCCTCGTGGAGATTGTACACTCAGTCAAGCGTCTGAAGGAAATCAAAGCACTGAATGGCGAGCGCCCAATTGCTTTAGTTCATGCGGTGGAAGGGGCGCACAGTCTTCAAGGCCATAAGGCGGGTAAGGGCATACGAAAATATCAGAATTACCATGGCACCGGCCAGCTTGAAAAGGAAGATGAAGTCAGACAGGAAATTCTGGACAACCTTCATACCCTATGTGAGCGAGGGGTCGCTTGTATCACAGTCGCCCACTTCTATCCCAACGTGGTCGCTGCTCCGTGCTTCCCTTATCCAGATTATGCCTTAGGCGAGCTTGATTTCTTGGGAAATTCCGAGAAGGAGCAGATACATCACAACCTCGCATTGGGACTGACATCCATCGGTAGAGAGATTATCAAGGAAATACTCCGATTGGGGATGCTGGTTGATGTGAGTCATTGCACACCCAGGGCACGCGCGAGCATCTATGAGATTGCTGATGAAATAGACGTTGAGTATCAAGTGGTTGCAACGCATGTCGGCGCATATGCAGTCAATCCAAGTCCTTACAATTTGGAGGATTGGGAAATCGAGTGGATCGCCCGCAAAAAGGGCATAGTGGGCGTCATTTTGATGCCCTTCTGGACACAGCCCCATAATCGCGTGATGGGCGTCGATTTTCTTTCCCGCACGATTGAACACATTCGGCAGGTGGGAGGCGATAATGTCATCGCTATCGGTACTGACTTCGACGGCGCGACTGATCCACCGGATGAATTGGCACATTATGGTCAGATACCACGCCTGACTGAGCGCCTCATGGCAGAGCAATTTCGTAAACAAAACAAGTATTCAGATGAACTCATTATGAAGATACTCGGCGGCAACGCATGGTCTGTCCTGGAAAATGGTTGGCGCTACGGATGCGGTCCATAGAGATCAGAAGGGTGTAAGTTCTCCATCGTATCGCGCGATTATGAATTAGCTTAATATAACCATAAATCAAATATGAATTTACCACAGATGATAATGAATGGGACAAATTCGTCTAATAATACTCCCTTAACTAAAGCAGCTGATGTCCACATTTCCCCCACGACTACCATTTTGGGACGTATATGGCGGGCGTTGAAGAGAAAGTTTTCCGTGGATACTTTAGCTCCAGGGAATATAGAAACTTCTAGTCAAATGAAGCTCAATCCTTTTAGTTTTGAGCAAAGTGGCGAAGGCAGCGGCGTGTTCGGACGGTGGATACTCGATGAAAATGGTTTACCAGCCTACGATTACCAAATGAATCATCGTCGCGATCCGCGCGCTTACTATATTAATAGCCAGGGTCGAGACAGGCGAGACCATTGGCACCAAGTCGGCAATGACAGGATAACTGCGTTGGCTGCCAATGACGGTATTGTTCAGTTCTATTCTGCTGACCGCGGAGGCGTGTTTATCAATCGCTTCGAGGCATTTAACGAAGATAGGCCACGAGGTATAACAGGTAATGTAAATGCTCTGTTTCGTCGCATCATCACTCTGATTGGAATCGTGCGCGCTTGGCAAATTCGATGTCAATCACAGATGGCCAAAACACCACGTGGTACTACCAGCCTTGAAGGTACCCTTGAGCCGCGACAGAAGCAAAAAAAGCAAAAGAGGGAAGATAAGGCCACAGAACGCCTTGCCTTCACTGGTGGTTTTGGATACTTGGGCAAACAAGAAACTGAAAAAGAAGACAAGACTTGGGCAACTGCGTTCCGCTATGCACCTGCCGAAGCAAAAACGCGACGTGTCTTCGGTATAGGCTATTTTGAAACAGAGATCGATTACAACAATATCCATCTGAAACGGCGGGTTTATGCCCCATACCGAGATGACCCTGCTTCGCCACCTCCACATGAGGATATCAAAAGTCGAAGCGCAGTATATGCGCCGGATGGCAATGATCCTATATTGTTGATCGATGTGGAAATTGAAAATCAAGGAAGCAAAACCGAAAACCTCCGATACTATGAGTATTGGGACATAAATGTTTACCAAATGCAGGTGCAATGGATACGAACAGGTCTGCCTGCCATTCTAGGTGACATACAAAGATCATCAATCAATGAACGGTTCAGTACGACTATAGAACCGTGGCAGCCAGAATCACAAGTTCTACGCTTTAAGCAGGAGCGTTGCGGCGGTACTGTTTATGGCGGCTTGCGCAGTGAGGTCGATACACGTCTTAGTGACATATTTCTTGCTAATATTAGCGGCCAACCTGCAGAACCATATGTGGATATGAGTCGCTTCTTTGGTACTGGAGGTGTACAAACACCTGACGCTGTTCGTTTTCGGATGGAATCAATGGCCGTGGCCGAGGACACTACTATCTCAATGCCTTATTGCTTGGTACTTCGACATGATCTCATATTGGAACCTGGTGAGGTCGCTACACTTCGCTATGCATATGGAATTGCTAAACCGGGACAATCTTTAGAATTTCTAGATAAGTACAGAATTGGAGACGGATTCAAGCAGACGACAGCTGTGTGGAAACGACAGTTAGCGTATTTCACTACAGGACAGGACTTCACCTTACAGCGGGAGATTGCTTGGCATTCCTATAAACTCTTGTCTGCTACGTTATATAGCGAATACTATCGTGCACATTATTCACCGCAGGGATCGGCGTACCAGTATCTCCATGGGGCCGATGGTGCGCCCCGCGATCAGGCTTTATTTGTGTTGCCTATGATTTATCTGCGCCCTGCCCTGGCCAAGGATATTTTAAGATTGCTCATGCGCCTTCAACACAGCGATACTTTAGAGTTTCCGTACTCCTTTGTAGGGCATGGCCTCCATAGTGATGCTATGGGAATACATGCCGAGCCTTCTGATCTCGACTTATTTTTCTTATGGGCCTTAGCGGAATATTTGGCGGCAACTGGAGATATGGATTTCTTGAACGATGATGTGGATTTTTATCCAAGTGGCGTTAGGCCATTTGCTGTTCCGGGGATAACGACCCTCGATCATGTGAGAGCTGCTTTCAAACACTTAGCAGAGGGCATCGGAGTTGGACCTCACGGATTACTACGGCTAGGCGACGGCGATTGGGATGATTCTATTGTGATTGAAACATCCATCCGCAATCCTCAAATTAATCGACTCAAAACTATCTGTCGAGGCGAATCTATACCAAATAGCCAAATGGCAATATATGTTCTACCGTTGATTGCTTCGGTGATTGAGAGATACGACAGTGACCTAGCTGCACAAATGCGAACATTTAACACAAACTTGCATCAGGCTCTCTCGAGAAAAGAAGATCCAACAGCTTGGAACGCTGATCAAAACTGGTACAACCGAGCTTTCTTACGCAATAACCGCGATGAGGTTGTCGTACTAAATGACAATCACATCAGTTTACAATCACAACCTTGGGCGCTGATTAGCGGTCTGGCCCAAGAAATGGGTGTAGAAGATGCGTTGATCGAAAAGGTGAAACAGTTATTGGACGACCCATCGCCAACTGGGGCGATGCTGGCAGAAAAAGGTCAAGTCTGGCCCGCGGTATCGCAGCTTCTGACTTGGGGTTACAGACGCAACCACCCCAAATTAGCATGGCGGCAGCTCAATCGACACACATTCGCTATTCACGCTATAGTTTTCCCAAATGTCTGGTTTAACATCTGGTCGGGGCCTGATGGCACAAACAGTCAGGACTCGCCTAATCCGGGAGGAACTTGGTCAAGCCCCGTAACACCGATGACCGATTTCCCGGTTATGAACTCAAATCAACATGCGATGGCGTTGTTCGGCATATTGCGTGTATGTGGAATCGAGCCGACGAGTGATGGCTTGTTAATCGCACCCAAACCTCCTCCCGAGCGCTTCATAATCGACCTTCCGTTGTTACGCTTGGAATATGAACCAGGGCGAATTGCAGGCGTATACCGTGCAATCGTGACCGGAAGTATCACTCTACACATTTGTATACCTGCGGAAACTAAGCAAGTTTTGGCTAACGTCGCAGGGATACCGCAGGTCTCCACATCGACTGACCCAGCCAATATTGTACTTTCCCTGATACTCACGGCAGGCGAAGCAGTACCATTTGAAGTGACATGGGAAAGCTAAAACTTAACTACAATTAGTAATGCAGGAAGGCTAAAAATTGGAAAGCCGTATTTTATAATCTCGAATCAGACAGTATTGTCATAAAATGGCAAGCGCATCGACCATAGATACCCAGCGGTGCAAGTCATAAAAAGAATTCAGTGGTGCTGGGTTTAAAAGCATGATCAGAATGCAAATAGTGATCCCGACCAATCAAAACCTGAAACATGGCAGAGGTGTGGGCCAAGCGAGACTCCTGATAGGTAGTCGTGCGATGGAACATTTTCTTGGCATGATAGACAGTCCTCAGCAAAGAAAAAGTCGTTTCAATCATCAAGTGATCATTCCAAATGCTCACTGGACTTACCCCAATTAGACGGAGACACAAAATGTCAAAGGTTAGCAAGCTGTAAGAACTAGAACATATTATTGTAACCCAAAATTAACCCGAACATGGACTGAAAATCGGCGATATCGGCATGATCCTACATCTTTATGCCGATCATAAAGGCTATGAAGTTGAGTTCGTTACATTCAGCGGTGAACTGATTGCCCTAGTGTCTGTTTATCCTACTCAGATTCGCCAGCTTGAGAAAAACGAAATTGCCAAAGCTCGCCGTATTAAGACGGCATAATCGACAATCATTACCGCAAACATATAAACTACGGACAGCAAGGGAAACAAGCACTACTAATTTTTTTATTTGCTCTGTTCGCTGGAAAGAAGCCTAAAACAAGCAGATAATTAGCAAGACGAGCGGGCTTAAACCGTGAGGCTATTACCGGCACTTAACTCTGAAACTACTCCAAACTCTCCACCTTGTCACGCTGTTCTGGCACGTTTCCTTGTGTCATATTCCACGCAGTTCCAACACTAATATCGAGATGTCTCGCAATAGCTGGAAAACTCCATCCCTTCGAGCGAAGTTCAATGACTTTTGCTTGAAGTTGTATTTTTGCAGGGTCAACTGGAGGATGCTGAGTGCGGTATTTTGCTCTGTTGAAAGCAAATTTGAGTTTGAAATATCTAGGATACGTGCGGCGACCCGTTCGCAACAATTATATTGTACTGTATTTGAAATTATTATATATATTCATTTGCATAGTTAGTGCCGATCCAATAGCCTCTCCTAACTAATGACATCTCGATGTGGCACAGGTTGTGAAGTTGGACAACGTGGCTTCACAACTTAATGAGCTAGCAGCCGCACCTTCTGAAAGATCTATGATAAATTACATCGTCTCAACACATACCATTTTATTGTCGTATTTATGGCGCAAACACCTGTCATTTACATCGCCAGTTTAAAAACAATAACGCTGCGATTGACATCATATTAAAAATTTATGCGTTACTAGTTGAGTAGGGAAACCTCTGCATGCTAGGCTCTGTAGTTAACATTCAGAATAAGCGACTTGAGGGAGAAATCATTTTGCGTTTCTCTCTCAGAAATTTTATCTTGAATGTTAACCTGTGAATAGACTAAGCCTACTATATGAACACAGAAATCTTCTTTGTTCTTAATTGCAAGTGCTCATTAGATTAGTTTCTTCGCCTAATAGAGGATTTATCTACCCCCTTCTTGACCCATTGAGTTTGACATTCATTTCAACTACGGTACAGGATAGGTAATTCAGCAAACAACGATTCTGAGTAAAAGTACAGATGCCCAACATGGAGCCCTGCACCAAATGGGTTCCGAATAGGTCAACATGTGATTTTTTTCACTGAAATCTCATTTTCTTCAGTCTTTACTTCACCCGAACGTTAGGTTCGATCACGATACCGTCACAATGTCCTAGCTGCACAGTTTGTATAATTCTTTAAGAAACTGGTTGAAATCATTCTTTCATCAATTCAGTGAGGGGCAATCATGCAAATTCCAAACATTGAATTTGAGTGACATTAAGACATACATACAGGCGTTTCACGGTCAAGCCGTGTGACAGTGACAAATATCAGAATAATCGGTTTAAAAAATTACTCAAAAACACTAGATATCTCTCTAAGGGAGCCAATCAGCTAAGGCAGTACTTACTCTCTACCAATAGGCAATAAAGTTCCACATCTACCAATTTTGGCCGAAACTTTTCTCAAGAACATCAGACTGAATAGTCTTAAAACTTTTTAACTCTGAAATGAGGTGTGCCTGATGAACACGTCTTTGGATACCCATAGCCTCAAACACAAAAACAAACCTCTGATTGAGAAATTAACTTGGAAAACGTGCATAATCCCTATCCTCATATTTGCCATTGGTTTTGCTGTGTCAATCATTTTGCTGACCTCAACCGCAGGTTTTGTCAGCACGGATGATTACTATCACAGCCGGATTGCTGCCCAGATCATTGAACAGCGCACCATCCGCTTGGATTTTCCCTGGCTGCCTCTCACAATTCTAAGTCCAGAACACTTTGTAGACCATCATCTGCTATACCATATCTACTTATCACCTTGGGTATATTGGGGCGGGATAGCAGGAGCAAAAATTGCTCAGGCAATCGTCATAGGTAGCATATTTCTCGCCGTTTGGTCACTGTTCCGCTACCTACAAGTACGCAATGTTATCGTATGGACCTTTGCGCTTTTAGGCTTATCCGCACCCTTTCTGTACCGGATGCTGATGGTACGGACACAAGCAGCGGCAGTACTGCTGCTGGTCATGGTACTCCATCTTTTGTTTCGAAAACGATACATTTGGCTGATCGGTTTGGCTTTCACCTTTACATGGCTTTATGACGGCTTTGTGCTGCTTCCGGCAGTCGTCTTTCTGTACGTGGTTTCGGTCTTTATTACCGAGCGCCGTTTGGTCTGGAAGCCCTTAGCTTTTGCACTTCTAGGAACCGCTTTGGGAATTGTCGTCAATCCGTACTTTCCTCAGAATATAAGCTTCATAATCAATCATCTGGCCGAGAAAGTGGATCTCGAATCCGATATCCGTGTAGGCAGCGAGTGGTATCCCTATACGACCAGCGCACTGCTACAAAACTCTGCGGGTGCGCTTTTAGCCATGATTGTGGGTTTTCTCGCGCCTAGCTTCCGCAAATCTGGACGGGATCGAGTAGAAACAACCCTGCTGCTCGTTGCCTTGCTCACACTGTATATGATGTTCGAGTCCCGACGCTTTGTCGAATATTTTCCAGCCTTTGCCCTGTTATTTTGTGCCGTTGCTATAGGCAGAGGTGACATTCAGTGGGTAGATGGCAATACCCTAAATTAGTGGAGAGAAAGAGAGTCTCCTCATAAAATAAAGCGAGACAAGAGGAGGCCAGAAACTGATTGAGAAAAAGTAATACAGCGATGAGTTGAAACGAGAAGCGCTGTGTCTCCAAGAAACAAGCGGCAAAACGGTTGCTGGAACGGGAGTTGGTTTAAAGCTAAGGCAACTACTTCAGCGGAGGGTGCGGTTACTGGTAAAAGGTGAAACACACATCTTGGAACTGAAAGCCGAACTACGGTCGTTTAACCATGAGTTGGAAATCGTCCAACACAAGCATGACATCCTGAAAAAAGTGAATATTTTCTTGAAGAATGTGCAGCGATTAAATATCAAGCCATCCACACTGTACAATAGTCGATAGCGGCTATTACGGGAACACCCTAATATAATCGGCTGAAGGAGAGTCTATCGGAGATTGAGAATAAAAGTCGAAGTATAGAAAGGAAATAATTGCAATTATCAGGTACTCATTCGATAAGTGCTATTAGCTTTTCCTTCTGGATATGTTCCATGCAGTTCCAACACTAATATTCAGGTGTCTTGCAATAGCTGGAAAACTCCAACCTTGTGATCGCAGTTCAACAACATTCGCTTGTAGTTCCAGTTTTGCGGGATCGACTGTGCGAGGCTGCACCTGAGAAGCGGCTCGGCGAAACGGAAACTCAATCCTGAAATATCTAGGATAGGTGCGGCGACCCGTTCGAACAATTATATTGTACTGTATTTGAAAATACAGTAAACATATTTACTTGCCTTTAACGACCCATTTCCAATAACACCGCTTAAGTTTGGTATCGAGATGTTACAAAAGTTTTGAAGACACAAATGCATTCAGTTGAACTTTGAAATGTCCACAATGCCAGAAATTACCTTAGCACGGATTTTCCATTCAAGATGTTTGCTGATTTCTAATCTGAATCACAACACTACTTCTCATAACGTCAAAAACGGACCTAACCTCAAGCAATTTGGGGATTATTTCCAAACCGATTGGCAACCTATAACATATAAATGACAATTAGGATCTTCAAGATGGTAACAAACTGCCTGATTGTATATATCACCCAACGAACACTGAACCAGTTTTTCCTGAATTAATTTTCTAGGCAATGTGTCGATTAGGAAGAGAGCTTCACCTGAATGTTATGCTAATTTAAGTTTCAAGTTGCAATTGATTAGCCAGATTAGATAGTCAAGTATTTGCCGAGTTCGTCAGTGATTCACGTGCCAAGACGTAAACACGTTGTGCCAAATCTGAAATACGCACCATGCTGTGTCCCCAGACCCAAGATTCCAGCTGGTCGTTGATCGGAAGAGTCCATTTTCCCGGTAAATTTGCGGCTCCATTGAGAATACCAACAATCGAACCGGTTGTTGCAGCATTACAGTCACTATCAAAGCCAGCCATCGCCGCCGTAGTGACGGAGCGCTCGAAATCACAGTTGCCCCACAATAAAGCCATGACCAACAAACTTACATTCGGTAACACATGCGTTGGATCGTGTTCGGCGAATCGTTCTGTAATATAGGCTGCCACATCTTGCCAGTTCTGGCTTCTCCGAGTTTGATCGATGGTATCGCGTATCGTAAAGGCCATACGGCTTTGCTGTGGAATAACTTCCAAACCTGCACGGATAACAGCCTCAACATCAGTGACAACGAAAGCTGCCGCGATAGCTGCGCTCACAAACATCTCACCGTAAATACCGTTTTTCACATGCGAGATACGCGCATCACGCCAGGCACGCTGAGCTGCTAAATCAGGCTTTCCCGGCGCTGTATAGCCAAACATATCTGCTCGAATCTGTGCGCCGATAAATTCGCGGTATGGGTTACGATATCCGGCGCTGTCCGGTGGGCCAAATTGATTGACCAAGTTACCATAGGCCATCCGCTCTGCCGTATAAATAGCATTATAAGAGAGGCGATGGAGCCACGTCTCGGCAACTTGTTCAGACGTAAAGTTCAGACCACATCGTTCTAAAATCGTCAAATTTAGCACGCTGTAATCAAGATCATCATCTCGTGGAGCATAACGAACTTGTCCACGAAAATATTTCTGTACTTCTGGCTCGTAATGCGCGTAGCCGGGGGGATGTGGCAGAATTTCCGGAACGTAATTATTAAGCGGATATGCGTCACCGCGTTCTAAAAACTCTTGGATATCTTCAAAATCTCCTAAGAGTTCGAGTGGTCGTCCTAACGTACAACCGATTGCACGCCCCAGTAACCCACCATAAATGCGGTCATGGAGTTGATTAGCCGAAAAACGCGCATCTAACTTGCTTGGTTCAGCCCGAGCTGCGGTAATATCAGACCAGTTAGAGGGTTCCTGAAAAGGGTAATCCGGTCGCAGTTCGAGATTCTCAAGTTTTTTCCAACCCACTTCAATATCATATTGTGTGGGTGAACCTTGGCTTAAGGCTCTAAGACTCGCTTCGACATCACTAATGTCATAACCTTCCTGCTGCCGTTGGTCAAGTTCGTCTGTTAAAAAAGTGACTTGCCGCTCTAAGTTTATCGTTCGAGCAGGATGATATTCCGAGCCAGTGCCTGCTGCCACCGTAAACACACGCAAGTCAGAAGGCTCACGCTTGCGTTTGGGCAGCACATAATTCAGTTTGGCAACGGTCTCCAAAATATGTTGACGTGTATCATCCGCAATTCGTCCGCGTCCTGACAAAGTCAATGACACAGAGGCAGGGGAAACTCCCGCCTTTTCAGCTACTTCGCGAATTGTGACGCGAGGCGATTCAACCATATTATTCTTTTCGGCTCGAACTTGTTTCTTCTTGGCTAACAAAAATCGCACTCCAAATGATTATAACTACAGCATAGATCTGCGCAGTTCTATCAACCTAAACCGCAAATTAAGAGGTGAATTCATTTCAACATGTCAAAACCTAATGCTTCATACTTTAAGAAGTCGTTATTCTTATCTCAATTCGGGTGTCAATCTAGGTTAATTATGCCTATATTGACTATCACTTTCATATCATACATGTCGATTTTTCAACTATCCATAAAGAATGGTGAAACCCTCAGCATAATCTAACCAACGGCACATTATGTCGGCTTGTCCACCACTTCAACCATTGCCCAATAGCCACCTTCCCATGATCGCCCGTAAGCTTGGTTGAGTACTTCCAAACGGGTAGGTTGTCCCGCATAGATGGACAAATCAACATCAACCTGCAACCAGCCATCGGTGGTAGTCTTGTCGCTGACAATTTGCTCTAACAACTTTTGACCATTGGCCTTGACGACCAGAATCCAATCCCCGCCGGGGAAATTGCTCACAACCAGATGCAGCACCTTGGGCACATCATTCGGCAAATTAATAGTATTGATCAATCGGCATGGAACCGTACGACTAGAAGGCAGTGTGAACAAAACATTTTTCCTGCCAAGTAATTCTGCCTTGAGTCCCAAATGAGGGTTATCCAAACACCCCACAACATCCCAATCAGGTGCAAACCGCTGCACATCCCGCTTCAGACTTCCCGTTAGAAATCGTATTTTTGCCATCTGAGCATCGCCGTAATTGGTATTCGCAATCGGCCCCGCTGCCCATGATTGGACAAATTCACTCATCTGCGCGGGATGCACCGGAATGACAAAAACTTCTTTACCGTTCGCATCCGTTTCAATCGAACCGCCTTCGCGTATCACCGCTTGTCGAGCCAGCTTTTCGCTAACCGCAATCAGGCTGGGAAAATCATATTCCGTGAAGCTAAACTTTCGATGTTCATCCAATCCCGCAGTGAATTCGCTCGACATTTGGTCATTTCCCAGCATTGCAAACAAGATACCTGCCGCGTTACTAGGGTTACAATCCGAGTCTTGTCCGCTCCGCATAGCAATGGTTATGGTTTTTAGCGGATCACGCTGACCGTAAAGCAATCCTAAAACGATATAAGCACCGTTGAGTTTCGCATCAATATCAAATTTGGCATCTGTAACATTATCGTCCTTGCTGGAAAAACGCCGATAAGCTGGATTCAAATGATACTTCTCGTCGATCAACGCCCATGTCTTCTCC